>NZ_LZMG01000263.1:0-21976 GCF_001673615.1 Mycobacterium sp. 1245499.0 | reverse complement strand
GCAGCTGCGCCCACCCGGCTTGCAGCACGGTGCTGACGGTGGTGTGGCCGGCGCGAGCCAGTTCGCTGACCGCGCGGGTGGTCTCCTCGGACAGCGCGAACGACCGGACACCGCGGCCGCCGGGTTCCTGCTGCTGCGGCGGCCCGACCAGCGTCGGGGTGTCGAAGCCGTCCAGCACGTCGCGCCACGCCGCGCGGGCGGCGTCGTGGTCGCGCTCGGCCAGCCAGGTGACGAACCGGCGGTAGGGCGCGGGCGCCGGCAGCCGCTGGCCGGTGTAGCAGGCGAACGTCTCGTTCAGCAGGATCGGCACCGACCAGCCGTCGAGCACGATGTGGTGGATGGTGAGCACCAGCCGGTACCGGTCGTCGCCCGTGCGGATCAGCGCGGCGCGCACGGCCGGCTGGTCGGCCAGGTCGTAGACCGCGGCGCGTTCGGCGGCGCACAGCCGCTGGATCCGCTCTTCGGGCGCGCTGCCGTTGGGCCTGATCTCGAGGTCGCGCCAGGCCAGCGCCGGGTTGGCCGGAATGATCTGGACCGGCTCGTCGAACTCCTCGCAGAATCGGGCCACCAGGTGCGGGTGCCGGCCGACCACGGTGTGCATGGCGTCGCGCAGCCGGTCGGCGTCCAGCGGGCCGGTCAGGGTCAGGTCGAGCTGCACCGCATACAGGTGGTCTTCCAGCCGGTCTCGGGCGTCCCGCCGGGAGCCGGCGTGGAAGAGCAGACCCTCCTGCAGCGGGGTCAGCGGCAGCACGTCGGCGATCCGCAGGCGCCGCTCCAGCCGCTCGATCTGCTGCTGGTCCAGGCGCGCGGGCGCGATGTCCGACGGGGTCAGGCCGCCGCCGCCGTGGCGCACGTGCGCGCAGATGCCGGCCAGGGCCTCGAACCACAGCCGGCTCAGGCGGGCGATCTGGTCGCGGTCCAGCGCCGAGGCCGCCCACGTCCAGTTGGCGTGCAGCTGCGGGCCGTCGGCGGTGTCCATGGTGCCGGCGTTGAGGTCGACGGTGTGCATCAGCGGCATCGGCACCGCGGTGCTGGTCGCGGTGGCCGACGACCCGTCCGGGCTGATTCGCCACAGCTCGTCGGAGAGCTCGGCCGCCGCGCCGCCCAGCCGGCCCAGGTAGTTGAACCCGATGGTCGGGTCGGGGCCGTCCAGGTCGACGTCGCCGTTGAGGTAGCGCAGCAACCCGTAGGTGAGCGGGTCCGGCAGCGCGCGCAGTTGCTCCTTGGCGTCCTTGATCAGCGCGCCCAGGATCGGCGCGCCGGAGGTGACCTGCGACCAGGACAGCCCGCCGACGTGCCCCGCGACGTTCAAAGCCACCGGGTACTTGGTGGTGAACCACCCGACGGTGCGCGACAGGTCGACTCCGGGGGCCAGTTCCTCGTGGCGGCCGTGGCCCTCGACGTCGATGCCGATGGGGGTGCCGACAGCGAGACGGGGGCCCAGGAACTCGGCCCAGGCCAGGGCGAACCCGATCAGCAGGATGTCGTTGACGCCGGCGTGGAATGCCGCCGGCGCCTCGCCGAGCAGCGTGCGGGTGGTCGTCGCGTCCAGGGTCACCGACATGTTCTCGGCGGTCTCGTAGGTGTCGACCTCGGGCCGCACCGCGGGCAGGGCGGACGGGGTCGCGGCGACCCGCCGCCAGGCCTCGGCCTGCTCGGCCACGGCCGGTGACTGCGCGTGCTCGGCGAGCAGCGTCGCCCAGCGGGCGAACGAGGTGCCGCCGGCGGGCAGCGCGACGGGTTGGCCGTGTTGATGCTGGCCCCAGGCGATGTTGAGGTCCTCCAGCAGCACCCGCCAGGAGACGCCGTCGACGGCCAGGTGATGAATGATCAGCACCAGCTGACGCGTGGCGGAAACCCACAGCGCGCTGAGCATCACCCCGGCGGCCGGGTTCAACCGCGACCGCGCCTCGACGATCGCCGCGTCCGACAGCTCGTCGACTGCGTGCAGCCGCTGGGCGGCATCGACCGAACCCGGCTCGGGCACCCGTAGCGACCACTCGCCCTCGGCCCCGTCCGCGCGATCGACGCGCAGCCGCAGCATGGCGTGCCGGTCCAGCAGGGCCTGCAACACCACCACCACGTCGGCCTCGGTGACGCCGGCGGGTGCCTGCAGGACCATCGTCTGGTTGAACTGGTCGACCGGACCGTCCACGCTGCGCAGCCACCGGATGATGGGCGTGGCGACGACCTCGCCGACGCCCTCGTCGAGCACGCCGTGCTCGCCGTCGGTCACCCCGGCCACCCGGGCCAGCCGCGCCACGGTCTGCTCGGTGAAGATGTCGCGGGTGCGCAGCGCCAGGCCGGCGGCCCGCGCGCGGGTCACCACCTGCATCGAGGAGATGCTGTCGCCGCCCAGGTCGAAGAAGGAGTCGTCGACGCCGACCCGGTCGACGCCCAGGATCTGCGCGTAGATGCCGGCCAGGGTCTCCTCGACCGGGGTGCCCGGGGCGCGGTAGCGGTCGACGTCGCGGTACTCCGGTGCCGGCAGGGCCCGCGCGTCGAGCTTGCCGTTCGGTGTCAGCGGCAGCGCCTCGAGCGCCACGATGGCCGCCGGGACCATGTAGGCCGGCAGGTGATCGGCCAGCCGGACGCGTGCCTCGATCGGGTCCGCTCCCCCGGTGACGTAGCCGACCAGGCGCTTGTCGCCTGGGCGGTCCTCGCGGGCGATCACCGCCGCCTGGTCCACGCCGTCCAGCGCGGCCAGCGCCGAGCGCACCTCGCCGAGTTCGATGCGATAGCCGCGGATCTTGACCTGCTCGTCGGCCCGGCCCAGGTACTGCAACTGGCCGTCGGGCCCCCAGCGGACCAGGTCGCCGGTGCGGTACATCCGCGACCCGGGCGCCCCGAACGGGCAGGCCACGAAGCGCGACGCGGTCAGCTCGGCGCGGCGCCAGTAGCCGACCGCGACGCCGCCGCCGGCGACATACAGCTCACCGACCACGCCGTGCGGCGCCGGCCGCAGGGATTCGTCCAGCACGAACGCCGCGGCCGCCGGCACCGGGGAACCGATCGGCACCGGCCCGGTGGTGGGCGATCCCGCCTGCAGCGGGGCGCTGACCGCGGCGTACACCGTCGCCTCGGTGGGGCCGTAGGCGTTGATCATCGTGCGTCCCGGCGCCCACCGGTCGACCAGCTCGGCCGGGCAGGCCTCGCCGGCCACCACCAGCGCCGCGGAGTCCAGCCCCGCGGGCGACAGCACGTCCGCCGCGGACGGCGTCTGGCTGATCACGGTGACCCGTTCGGCGACCAGCAGCGCGTGGAAGTCGTCCGGCGACCGGACCACGGAGTCGGGGATCACCACCAGGCGTCCGCCCTGCAGCAGCGCGCCGAAGATCTCCCAGACCGAGACGTCGAAGGCCAGCGAGTGCCATTGCGACCAGACGCCCTCGCGGGGCAGACCGGAGTCACCGGACGCCAGCAGCCGGGCGACGTTACCGTGCGTGACGGCAACGCCTTTGGGGACACCGGTGGTGCCCGAGGTGTAGATCAGGTAGGCGACGTCGTCGGCGCTCGGCGCCGGCAACGGGGTCGACGGCTGGGTGGGCACGGCCGGATCGTTCACGTCGAGGACGGCGACGTGGTGGCCGTACAGCCGCTCGGCCAGCCCGGCGGTGCTGATCGCCACCATCGGCGCGGCGTCGGCGAGCATGAAGCCGATCCGCTCCGCCGGCAGCCCCGGGTCGATCGGCAGGTAGGCCGCGCCGGTCTTGAGCACCGCCACGATCGCCACGATCGCCTCGGCCGAGCGGCCGAACAGCAGCGCCACCCGCTCACCGCGGCTGACGCCGAGGCCGGTCAGCCGGTGGGCCAGCCGGTTGGCGGCCTCGTCGAGCTCGCGATAGGTCCACGAGCGGTCGTCGCAGCGCAGCGCCACCGCGTCCGGGGTGCGCGCCACCTGCTCGGCGAACAGCGCGGGAATCGAGGCGTCGGTGGTCGCGGGCGCGGTCAGCGCCGCGCGGTTGCCCAGGGCGTCCAGGCGGGCGCGTTCGTGCCGGTCCAGCAGGTCCACCGTCGACAGGGCGCTGGCGGGATCGGCCGTCATCGCCTCCAGCACCCGCTGCAGGCGCGCGATCAGCGTCTCGATGGTGGCCGCGTCGAACACGTCGGTGCGGAACTCCACCCGCCCGCCGATCCCGGCGGGCTCGTTGTCCTCGCCCCAGCGTTCGGCCAGCGAGAACACCAGATCCATGCGGGCGACCTGGGTGTCCAGCGGTATCGAGGTCACCTGCACGTCGCCCAGGGCCAGTCCGGCGCCGGGGTCGCTGTCCTGGCCGGCGAAGTTCTGCCAGGCCAGCATCACCTGCACCAGCGGGTGGTGGGTCAGGCTTCGGGTCGGGTTGACGCGCTCGACCAGCACCTCGAACGGCACGTCCTGGTGCTCGAAGGCCTCCAGGCTGCGGGTGCGGACGCGGGTCAGCAGGTCGGTGAAACTCGGGTCACCGGCCAGGTCGACGCGGAGCACCAGGGTGTTGACGAAGAACCCGACCAGGTCGTCGAGCGCGGGGTCGCGCCGGCCGGCGATCGGGAAGCCGACCGCCACGTCGGTGCTGGCGCTGAGCTTCGACAGCAGCACGGCCAGCGCGGCCTGCACCACCATGAAGCTGGTCGAGTTGTACTCGCGGGCCAGCCCGGCGACCTGCTGCTGCAGGTCGGCCGCCCAGTCCACCTCGACGGCCGCCCCGCGCTGATCGGCGATCTGCGGGTAGGGCCGGTCGGTGGGCAGCGCCAACCGCTCCGGCATGCCGGCCAGCGCGTCCTGCCAGTAGGCGAGCTGCGCGGCGATGCGGCTGCCGCTGTCGGCGAGTTCGCCGAACTGCGCGCGCTGCCACAGCGTGTAGTCGACGTACTGCACGGCCAGCGGCTCCCAGTCGGGGGCCCGCCCGGCGCAGCGGCTGGCGTACGCCAGCCCCAGGTCGCGGACCAGCGGCCGCAACGACCAGCCGTCGGCGGCGATGTGGTGCACGACGGCCACCAGCACGTGTTCGTCGTCGGCGGTGCGGAACAGCGATGCGCGCAACGGGATCTGGGTGGCCAGGTCGAAGGTTTCGCGGGCCGCGGCGTCGATCGCCTCGCGCAGCCGGCCCGCCGACCAGCCGCGGGCGTTCACGTTCCGCCAGCTCAGATCGGCTTGCTCGACCGGGATCACCACCTGCTGGGGCGTTTCCCCGGTCACGGCGAACACCGTGCGCAGGCTCTCGTGGCGGGCCACCACGTCGGCCAGCGCCGCCTCCAGCGCCGCGACGTCGAGGCGGCCGTGCATCCGCATCGCCGCCGCCATGTTGTAGACCGGCGACGGTCCCTGCAGCTGGTCGAGGAACCACAGCCGGCTCTGCGCGAAGGACAGCGGGACCACCGCCGGACGCTCCCCCGCCACCAGCGGGTCGAGCCGGCCGGTGTCCTCGCCGATGCGCGGCGCCAGCTGCGCGACGGTGGGCGATTCGAAGATGACGCGCACCGGCACGCCGACGTCCATGGCGCTGTTGACCGCCGCGATCACCCGCATCGCCGAGATGCTGTCGCCGCCGAGGTCGAAGAAGGAGTCGTCGACGCCGACCCGCTCGACGCCCAGCACGTGGGCGTAGATGCCGGCCAGGATCTCCTCGGTGGGGGTGGTCGGCGAGCGGTAACCGGCCGCGGAGTATTCGGGCGCCGGCAGGGCGCGGATGTCGAGCTTGCCGTTGAGGGTCATCGGCAGCGCGTCGAGCACCACCACCGCCACCGGGACCATGTAGGCGGGCAGCCGCTCGGCCAGCTGCGTGCGGGCCTCGGCGGGATCCGCGGTGCCGGTGATATAGCCGACGAGGCGCTTGTCGCCCGGTCGGTCCTCGCGCGCGATGACGACCGCCTGGTGGACGCCGTCCAGCGCGGCCAGCGCCGAGCGCACCTCCCCGACCTCGATGCGGTAGCCGCGGATTTTGACCTGCTCGTCGGCGCGGCCGAAGTACTGCAGCTGGCCGTCCGGGCCCCAGCAGACCAGGTCGCCGCTGCGGTACATGCGCGATCCGGGCTCGCCGAAGGGGCAGGGCACGAACCGGGTCGCGGTCAGCCCGGCCCGGCGCACGTACCCGTATGCGACGCCGCGACCGGCGACGTACAGCTCGCCGACCACCCCGGCGGCCACCGGGCGCAGCCAGCCGTCCAGGACGAACAGCGCCGTGCCGGGCACCGAGGAGCCGATCGGCGGCGGCCCCGAGCCGGGCGCCAGCGGCGTGCTCATCGACGAGAAGATGGTGGCCTCGGTCGGGCCGTAGACGTTGACCATCGTCCGGCCCGGCGCCCAGCGGTCCACCAGTTCGGGCGGGCAGGGCTCGGCCCCGATCACCAGGGCCGCGGACTCCAGGCCCTGCGGCGAGAGCATCCGCACGGCCGACGGGGTCTGGCTCAGCACGGTGACCTTCTCCGCGACCAGCAGGGCGTGGAACTCCATGGGTGAGCGGGCCACCGAGTCGGGCACCACGACGAGGCGCCCGCCGTGCAGCAGCGCGCCCCAGATCTCCCACACCGAGTAGTCGAAGGCGTACGAGTGGAACTGGGTCCACACCTGCCCGGCCGACAACTCGACGCCGACGGCCTGCGCGTCGAACATGCGGGTCACGTTGTGGTGGCTGACGGCCACGCCCTTGGGCAGACCGGTGGTGCCCGACGTGTAGATGATGTGGGCGACGTGTTCGGGTGCCGGCGCCGGCAGGGCGGTGCGCGGCTGGCGTGCCACGGCGCGGTCGTTGATGTCGATGACGATCAGGTCGTGCGCGTGCAGCTTGTCCGCCAGCGCGGCGACGGTGATCGCGGCCATCGGTGCGGTGTCGGTGAGCATGAAATCGATGCGGGCCGCCGGCAGCGCCGGGTCGATCGGCAGGTAGGCCGCGCCGGTCTTGAGCACCGCCAGGATGGCCACGATCGCGTCGGCCGACCGGCCGAACAGTAGGGCCACGGATTCGCCGGGGCCCACCCCGCGGCCGATCAGCAGGTGCGCCAACCGGTTCGACTTCTCGTCGAGTTCCCGGTAGCTGATGGACCGGCCCTCGAAGGTCACCGCCGCGGCTTGGGGGCTGCGCGCCGCCTGCGCGGCGAACAGCGCCGGGATCGACGTCGGCGTGGCGGGCCGGGTGAGCACCGCCCGGTCGGCCCAGGCGTCCAGCCGGTCGTGTTCGGCGGCGTCGAGCAGGTCGATCGACGACAACCGCCGCGCCGGGTCGCCGGTCATCACGATCAGCACCCGCTGCAGCCGTTCGATCAGCGTCGCGATGCGTGCCGCGTCGAAGACGTCGGTGTCGTATTCGACCTGCAGGCGCAGCTCCTTTCCGGGCTGGGCCTGCATGGTCAGCGGGTAGTGGGTGGATTCGCGGGTGGTGATGTCGGTGACGGCCAGCTCGTGGTCGGCGGACAATGAGCTGGCGTCGATCGGATAGTTCTCGTAGGCGAACAGCGTGTCGAACAGCTGGTCCTGGCCGGTGATGCGGTGGATCTCGTTGAGCGCCAGGTGCTGGTGGTCCAGCGTGTGGTTGTAGGCGCCTTGCAGCTGGTCGAGCAGTTCGGCGGTCGTGGTCGTGGCGGTGATGTTCGCCCGCACCGGCACCGTGTTGATCAGCAAGCCGACCATGTTCTCCGCGCCGGCGACCTCGGCGGGCCGGCCCGACACGGTGGTGCCGAACACGACATCGCCCTGGCCGGTCAGGGCGCACAGCAGCTGCGCGAACGCGGCCTGCAGCACCGTGTTGACCGTGGTGTGGCAGGAGCGGGCCAGGTCGGTGATGGACTGGCTGAGCTCGGCGGGCAGCGCGAACGATTCGACGCTTTGCCGCCCGGGCTCGGTGCGGTCCTGCGGGCCGACCAGGGTCGGGCTGTCGAAGCCGGCGAACACGTCGGCCCAGGCGGTTCGGGCGGCGTCCACGTCGCGTGCGGCCAGCCAGTCGACGAAGGCGCGGTAGGGCGCCGCCGCCGGCAGCCGCTGGCCGTAGTAGCCGGCGAAGATCTCCCCCAGCAGGATCGGCATCGACCAGCCGTCGAGCACGATGTGGTGGTTGGTCAGCACCAGCCGGTAGCGCTGGGGGGCGGTGCGCAGCAGCGCCACCCGGAAGGCGGGGTGGTCGGCGAGGTCGCCGCAGACCGCGGCGCGCTCGGCCGCGCACAGCCGTCGGATCCGCGCGTCGGCGTCGGGGTCGCCGTCCAGCTCGACGTACTGCCAGGACGCCGCGGGGTCGGCCGGGATGATCTGGACGGGCTCGTCGTAGTCGTCGCAGAACCGGGCGACCAGGTTGGGATGCCGGCCGATCATCGTCTGCACGGCGTCGCGCAGCCGGTCGGGGTCGAGCGGGCCGGCGATGCTGATGTCCAGCTGCCCGGCGTACAGATCCTCGCTCGCCTGCGCGGTGTTGGCGTGGAAGAGCAGTCCCTGCTGGACCGGGGTGAGCGCCAGCACGTCGGCGATATTGTGTTGGCGCGCAAGCTGATCGAGCTGCGGCTGGGTGAGCCGGGCCGGTGCGATGTCGGACGGGGTCAGGCCGCCGCCACCGCAGCGCACGTGCGCGCAGATGCCGGCCAGCGCCTCGAACCACAATCGGCCCAGCCTGGTGATCTGCTCGTCGCTGCATGCCGAGGGCGCCCAGGTCCAGTTGGCGTGCAGCCGCGGTCCGGCCGCGGAGTCGACGGTGACCGCGTTCAGCTCGACGGTGTGCATCAGCGGCATCGGTATCGCGGTCGCCGCGCGGGTGACCGTCCAGCCATCCGGGTCGGGCCGCCACATGTCATCGGTGAGCTCGGCCGCCCCGCCCTGGCGTCCCAGGTAGTTGAAGCCGATCGGCGGCTCCGGCGCGTCCAGGTCGATGTCGGGGTTCAGGTAGCGCAGCAGGCCGTAGCTCAGCGGGTCGGGCAGGGCGCGCAGCTGTTCCTTGGCGTCCTTGAGCACCGCGCCCAGCGCGTCTCCGCCGGCGGCGACCTGCGCCCAGGAGATGCCTTGCAGCGCAAGGGATACCGGGTATTTGGTGGTGAACCAGCCCACGGTGTGGGACAGGTCGACGTCGCGGCCCAGTTCCTCGTGACGCCCGTGGCCCTCGACCCCGATGCCGACCGGCGCGCCGCCGCCCGAGAATTCCGCGCACGCCAGCCCGAACGCGATCAGCAGGATGTCTTGCACGCCGGCGTGGAACGCCGCGGGCACAGCGCCGAGCAGCATGCCGGTGGTCTCGGCGTCCAGCTCCATCGAGAGGTGTCCGGCCGTGGCGAAGGTGTCGACCTCGGGCCGCACCGCGGGCAGCGCAGCGGGCGTGGCCGCCGCGGCCGCCACCCGCTGCCAGGTGTCGGCCTGGCCGACCACGTCGCGGTGGCGCGCATGCTCGGCCAGCCGTGCCGACCAGCGGGCGAACGAGGTGCCCACGGTCGGCAGCGCCACGGGCTGCCCGCCGTGCTGCTGGGCCCAGGCGATGTTCAAGTCCTGCAACAGGATTCGCCACGACACGCCGTCGACGGCCAGGTGATGAACGATCACGACCAGTTGACGGGTGGCGCTCGCCCACACCGCGCGCAGCAGCACGCCGGCGGCCGGGTTCAGCCGCGAGCGCGCCTCGATGACCGCCGCCTCGGACAGTTCGTCCACCGTGTGCAGGCACGCGCGGGCGTCCACCGCGCCGGGCTCGGGCACCGTCAGCGACCAGCCGGTGGCGGGGTCGTTGTCGACGTGCAGCCGCAGCATGGCGTGGCGATCCAGCAGGGCCTGCAGCACCGTGACGACGTCGGCCTCGGTGACCGCGGCCGGGGCCTGCACGAGCATGGCCTGGTTGAACTGGGCGACGTCACCGCCGGCGTTCTCGACGTCCTGCAGCCAGCGGATGATCGGGGTGGCCTCGACCGGCCCGAGCCCCTCGTCGGCCACCGCGGTGGCGGCGTCGAGCACTTCGGCCACCCGGGCCAGTCGGGCCACCGTCTGCTCGACGAAGATGTCGCGCGTCTTGCACACCAGGCCGGCGGCGCGCGCCCGCGTCACCACCTGCATCGACGAGATGCTGTCGCCGCCCAGGTCGAAGAACGAGTCGTCGACGCCGACGCGCTCGAGGCCGAGCACCTGCGCGTAGATTCCGGCCAGGATTTCCTCGATGGCGTTGTCGGGGGCCCGATACCGGTCGGCGTCGGAGTATTCCGGTGCCGGCAGGGCGCGGGTGTCGAGCTTGCCGTTGGGGGTGAGCGGCAGGGCCTGCATCACCACCACGGCGGTCGGGATCATGTAGCCCGGCAGCCGCTCGGCCAGCGCGGCGCGCACCGCGGCGGGGTCGGCGGTGCCGGTGACATAGCCGACCAGGCGCAAGGCCGCGGGGCGGTCCTCGCGCGCCACCACGACCGCCTGCTCGACGCCGTCCACCCAGGCCAGTGCCGCGCGCACCTCGCCGAGTTCGATGCGGTAGCCGCGGATCTTGACCTGCTCGTCGGCGCGGCCCAGGTAGTCCAGCTGCCCGTCCGCGCGCCAGCGCACCAGGTCGCCGGTGCGGTACATGCGCGATCCCGGACCGCCGAACGGGCAGGCCACGAACCGCGACGCGGTCAATGCCGACCGCCGCCAGTAGCCGCAGGCGACGCCGGCGCCGGCCACGTACAGCTCGCCGACCACACCCGGCGGCACCGGCCGCAGCCACTCGTCGAGCACGAACGACGCCGCCCCCGGCACGGGGGAACCGATCGGCACCACGCCCGGTGCGTCGGCCTCCAGCGGTGCGCTGATCGCCGCGTACACCGTGGCCTCGGTGGGGCCGTAGGCGTTGATCATGGTCCGTCCCGGCGCCCAGCGGTCCACCAGTTCGGACGGGCAGGCCTCGCCGGCCACCACCAGCGTGACCGACTCCAGTCCCTCGGGCGCGAGCGCGCCCGCCGCGGACGGGGTTTGGCTGAGCACGCTGACCTGTTCGGCGACCAGCAGCGCGTGCAGGTCTTCCGGCGAGCGCGCCACCGATTCGGGCACCACGACCAGTCGGCCGCCGTGCAGCAGCGCGCCGAAGATCTCCCACACCGAGACGTCGAACGCGAGCGAATGCCATTGCGACCACACGCCCGAACGCGGCAGTCCCGACTCCCCGGACGCGAGCAGCTGGGTGACGTTGCGATGGGTGACGGCAACGCCTTTGGGGACCCCGGTGGTGCCCGAGGTGTAGATCAGGTAGGCGAGGTGTTCGGGTGCCGGCGCGGGCAACGCGGTGGCGGGCCGGGTGTCGACGGCGGGATCGTTGACGTCAATGACCGGGATGTCGTGGCCGTCGAGGCGGTCGCTCAGGTCGGCCGTGGTGATCGCGGCGATCGGCGCGGCGTCGTTGAGCACGAATCCGATCCGCGCCTCGGGGAGCGCCGGGTCGATCGGCAGGTAGGCCGCCCCGGACTTGAGCACCGCCAGGATCGACACGATCGCCTCGGCCGAACGCGAAAACAGCAGCGCCACAGTACGTCCCGGGCGGGCGCCCTGGCCGGTCAGCAGGTGGGCCAACCGGTTCGACGCCTCGTCCAGCTCGCGGTAGGTCAGCGAGCGGCCGGCACAGACCAGCGCGACGACGTCCGGGGTGCGGGCTGCCTGCGCGGCGAAAAGGGCTGGGAGGGAATCGGTTTGGGGCGCGGATGCGCTCAGCGCGGCGCGGTTGCCGAACGCAGCCAGCCGGGCGTGTTCGGTGTCGTCGAGCAGATCGATCGCGGACAACGCCTGGGCGGGATCGGCGGTCATCGCGAGCAGCACCCGCTGCAGCCGGTCGACCAGCGCTCGGATGCTGTCCTCGTCGAAGACGTCGGTGCGGAATTCGACGGTTCCGCCGATTCCGGCGGGTTCGCCGCGCTCGTCCCAGCGTTCGCCCAGCGAGAAGGTCAGGTCCATCCGGGCGGTCTGAGTATCTACCGGAATCGGCGTGACATCGACGTCGCCCAGGGTGAATCCGGCCGCGGGGCCGGCGTCGTGCCCGGCGAAGTTCTGCCAGGCCAACATCACCTGGATGAGCGGGTGATGGGTCAGGCTTCGGGTCGGGTTCAGCCGCTCGACCAGCACCTCGAACGGCACGTCCTGGTGCTCGTAGGCGGCCAGACTGCGCTGGCGCACCTGGGACAGCACGTCGGCGAAGCTGGGGTCACCGGCCACCTCGACGCGGAGCACCAGGGTGTTGACGAAGAAGCCCACCAGCTCGTCGAGCGCGGGATCGCGCCGCCCGGCGATCGGGAAGCCCACCGCCACATCGGGATTGGCGCCGATCTTGGCCAGCAGCACGGTCAACGCGGTCTGGATCACCATGAAGCTGGTGGCGTTGTGGTGGCGAGCCACTTCCCCGACGCGCCGCTGCAGCCCGGTGGGCCAATCGATTTCGACGGTGGCGCCGCGCTGGTCGGCAACCAGCGGGTAGGGCCGGTCGGTGGGCAACTGCACCCGTTCCGGCATCCCGGCCAGGGCGCCTTCCCAATAGGACAGCTGGGCGGCGATGCGGCTGTTGCCGTCGTCGAGAACGCCGAATTGGGCGCGCTGCCACAGCGTGTAGTCGACGTACTGCACCGGCAGCGGCGCCCAGTCGGGGCCGCGGCCGGCGGCCCGGCCGGCGTACGCCACCCCGAGGTCGCGCACCAGCGGGGTGATGGACATGCCGTCGGCGGCGATGTGGTGCACCACGGCGACCAGCACATGCCGGTCCTCGCCGAGCCGGAAAAGCTCGGCGCGCAAGGGGATTTGGGAGGACAGGTCGAAGGTGTAGCGCGCGGTGGCGCCGATCGCCTCCTCCAGCTGGCTTGCCGACCAGGCGCTGGCGTCGACAACCTCCCAGCCGAAGTCGGCCTGGTCGGCGGGGATGACCACCTGCTGCGGCGTCCCCTCTGGGGCGGCGAACAGGGTGCGCAGGCTCTCGTGGCGGGCCACCACGTCGCCCAGCGCCGCGCCGAGCGCGTCGGCGTCGAGCCGGCCGTCCAGCCTCAGGGCGGCCGACATGTTGTACACCGGTGAGGGACCTTGCAATTGGTCGAGGAACCACAGCCGGTTCTGCGCGAACGACAACGGGACGATCGCCGGCCGCGCGCCGGCGGTCAAGGGCTGCAGCCCGTTGCCGCCCTCCCCGAGCCGGGGTGCCAGCTGGGCGATCGTGGGCGCCTCGAACACGACCCGCACGGCGAGGTCGGCGTCCAGGCTCGCGTTGATCGCGGCGATCAGGCGCATGGCGGAAATGCTGTCGCCGCCGAGGTCGAAGAACGAGTCGTCGACGCCGACGCGTTCGGCGTTCAGGATCTCGGCGTAGATGCCGGCCAGGATCTCTTCGGTGGGGGTTTGCGGCGCGCGGTATTCACCCGCGGTGTATTCGGGCGCCGGCAGGGCGCGGGTGTCCAGTTTGCCGTTGGCGGTCAACGGAAAGGCCTCGAGCGCCATCACCGCGGCGGGGACCATATACGCGGGCAGCCGTTCGGCCAGTGCGGTTCGGACGGCGGCGGCGTCGGCGCTGCCGGTGATGTAACCGACCAGCCGCAAGGCGCCCGGGTGGTCCTCGCGGGCGATGACCACGGCCTGCTCGACACCGTCGAATCCGGCCAGCGCGGACTGGATTTCGCCGAGCTCGATGCGGTAGCCGCGGACCTTGACCTGCTCGTCGGCGCGGCCGAAGTACTGCAGTTGCCCGTCGGCGTTCCAGCGCGCCAGGTCGCCCGTGCGATACATGCGCGTGCCGGCTCCGCCGAAGGGGCAGGCGACGAACCGCGACGAAGTCAGCCCGGGCCGGCCGACATATCCCGCGGCCACACCGGATCCGGCGACGTAGAGCTCCCCGACGACGCCGGGCGGCACCGGCCGCAACGACCCGTCGAGCACGAACAGCGCCGCCCCCGGCACCGGGGACCCGATCGGCACCGGCCCGTGGGCCGCCGACCCGGGCGCCAGGGGCGCGCTGATGGTCACACACATGGTGGTCTCGGTCGGGCCATAGGCGTTGACCATCACCCGGCCGGGCGCCCATTGGTCCACCACCTCGGCCGGGCAGGCCTCACCGGCCATCACCAGCGACACCGATTCCAGGCCCTCGGGCGAGAGCATCGCCACCGCCGACGGCGTCTGGGTCAACACGCTGACCTGCTGGGCGACCAGCACGTCGTGCAGGTCTTGCGGGGAACGCGCCACCGATTCGGGCACCACGACCAGCCGGCCGCCGCGCAGCAGCGCGCCGAAGATCTCCCAGACCGAGACGTCGAACGCCAGCGAGTGGCAGTGCGACCACACCCCCGCGGCCGGCAGCCCGGCGTCCAGCGAGCCCAGCAGCTGGGTCACGTTGCGGTGGGTGATGGCAACGCCTTTGGGGACGCCGGTGGTGCCCGAGGTGTAGATCAGGTAGGCGACGCCGTCGGGCCCGGGCAGCGGCAGGCTCGTTTCGGGCAGGGTGTCGATGCGGCGATCGTTGACGTCGATGACGGTCACGCCGCGTCCGTCGAACCGCGCGGCCAGGTCGGCGGTGGTGATCGCGACGACGGGCTTGGCGTCGCCGAGCATGAACTCGATCCGGGCGTCGGGCGACGAGGGATCGATCGGCAGGTACGCGGCCCCCGTCTTGAGCACCGCGAGGATGGCGGCGATCGCCTCGGCCGACCGGGAAAACAGCAGTGCCACAGTCTGTCCCGGACCGGCGCCCTGCGCCGCCAGGCGGTGCGCCAACCGGTTGGACGCCTCGTCCAGCTCGCGGTACGTCACCGACAGGCCCTCGCAGACCAGCGCCACGGCCTCGGGTGCGGCGGCGACGTGCGCGGCGAACAGTTCGGGCACCGACACCGGCGGGCCGGCCGGCCCGGTCAAAACGGCGTTGTTTCCCAGCTTTTCGAGGCGGTCGCGCTCGGCATCGTCGAGCAAATCCACCGACGACACCGGGTGGGTGGGATCGGCGGTCATCGCGGTCAGCACCCGCTGCAGCCGCGCGATCAAAGTCTCGACGGTGGCCGCGTCGAACACGTCGGTGCGGAATTCCACCCGTCCGCCGATCCCGGCGGCCTCGCCGGCCGCGGTCCAGCGCTCGGCCAGGGAGAACACCAGGTCCATGCGGGCCGACTGGTCGGCCACCGGTACGGACGTGACCTCGAGGTCGCCCAGCGCCAGGCCGGCGGCGGGGTCGTCGTGCCCGGCGAAGTTCTGCCAGGCCAGCATCACCTGTACCAGTGGGTGGTGGGTCAGGCTGCGGGTCGGATTGACCCGCTCCACCAGCACCTCGAACGGCACGTCCTGATGCTCGAACGCCGCCAGGCTGCGCGCCTGGACGCGCTCCAGCAGTTCGGTGAAGGTGGGGTCACCGGCCAGGTCGACGCGCAGCACCAGGGTGTTGACGAAGAAGCCGACCAACTGGTCGAGGGCGGGGTCGCGCCGCCCGGCGATCGGAAAGCCAACGGCCACATCGGAACTCGCGCCGAGCTTGGACAGCAGCACCGCCAGCGCGGCCTGCACCACCATGAAGCTGGTCGCGTTGTGCTCGCGGGCCAGCCGGCGGACCTGCTCCTGCAATTCCGCGGGCCAGTCCACCACCACGCTGTCACCGCGCTGATCGGCCACCGGCGGGTAGGGCCGGTCGGTGGGCAGCGCCAGCCGCTCGGGCATGCCCGCCAGGGCTTCCTCCCAGTAGGCCAGCTGGCCGCCGATGCGGCTGGAGCCGTCGTCGAGGTCGCCGAACTGGGCGCGCTGCCAGAGCGTGTAATCGATGTACTGCACCGACAATTCGGCCCAGCCCGGTGCGCGCCCGGCGCGCCGGCTGGTGTAGGCCACGCTGAGGTCGGCGCTCAACGGCGTGAGCGACAAACCGTCCGCGGCGATGTGATGGACCACGATCACCAGGACGTGCTCGTCCTCGGCGAGCGCGAAAAGCTGTGCGCGGATGGGGATTTCGGTCGCCAGATCGAAGGTATGGCGCGTCGCCGCCTTGATGGCGTCGTCCAGCTGGTCCGCCGGGTACGCGGTGGCGTCGATGACGTCCCAGCCGATGTCGGCGCGCTCGACGGGCACCACCAGCTGTTGGGGCGTTCCCTCGTGCGCCGGGAACAGGGTGCGCAGGCTTTCGTGGCGGCTCACCACGTCGGTCAGCGCGGCGGCCAGGGCGCCGGCGTCGAGCCGCCCGCGCAGCCGCAGCGCCGCCGCCATGTTGTACAGCGGTGACGGGCCTTGGAATTGGTCGATGAACCACAACCGGTTCTGCGCGAACGACAACGGGACCACCGCGGGCCGCTCGGCCGCCACCAGCGGCTCCAGGCCGGCCGCGCTCTCCGCGATGCGCGGCGCCAGCTGCGCAACGGTGGGTGCCTCGAAGACGACGCGCACCGGAAGGTCGCTGTCCAGCGCGGCATTGATCGCGGTGACCAGCCGCATGGTGGACAGCGAATCGCCGCCCAGGTCGAAGAACGAGTCGTCGACCCCGACGCGTTCCACCCCGAGGATTTGGGCGTAGATGCCGGCCACGATCTCCTCGACCGCGGTGCTCGGGGCGCGATAATTGCGATAATTGCCAGCGGTCCGGTAGTCCGGCGCGGGCAGGGCGCGGGTGTCGAGCTTGCCGTTCACCGTCACCGGCAGCGCGTCGAGCACCACCACCGCCGCCGGGACCATGTAGCCCGGCAGTCGCTCGCCCAGCGCGGCGCGCGCCTTGCCCGGGTCGGCCGAGCCGGTGACATAACCGACCAGGCGCTTGTCGCCGGGGCGGTCCTCGCGGGCGACGACGACCGCCTGCTCCACCCCGTCGAGCGCGGACAGGGCCGCCTGGATCTCGCCGAGTTCGATGCGGTAGCCGCGGATCTTGACCTGCTCGTCGGCGCGGCCCAGGTAGCGCAGCTGTCCGTCGGGTCCCCAGCAGACCAGGTCCCCGGTGCGGTACATGCGGGTGCCGGGTTGGCCGAACGGGCAGGCCATGAACCGCGATGCGGTCAGCCCGGGGCGGCGCCAGTACCCGACGCCGACGCCCTCGCCGGCCAGATACAGCTCGCCCACCACGCCGGCGGGCACCGGGCGCAGCCATTCGTCGAGCACGAAGAACGCCGCGCGAGTGACCGGTGAGCCGATCGGCGGGAATCCCGAGCCCGCCTGTAGCGGGGCGCTCTTGCAGGCCCACATGGTGGTTTCGGTGGGGCCGTACACGTTGACCATCACCCGACCGGGCGCCCAGCGGTCCACCAGCTCCGGCGGACACGGCTCGGCCCCGATCACCAACGCCGTGGAATCCAGGCCGTCGGTGGGCAACAGCCCCACCGCCGACGGGGTCTGGGTCAACACCGTCACACCCTCGCGCACCAGCAGGGCGTGGAACTCCTCGGGTGAGCGGGCCACCGCGCCGGGGACCACGACGAGTCGTCCGCCGTGCAGCAGCGCCCCCCAGATCTCCCACACCGAGAAGTCGAAGGCATACGAGTGGAACTGGGTCCACACCTGCTCGGCCGACAAGGCGAACCCGAGCCGCAGATCATCGAACAGCTGCGCGACGTTGTGTTGGGTGACCGCAACGCCTTTGGGCACACCGGTGGTGCCGGACGTGTAGATCACATGCGCCAGATCGGTGGGCGACGGCGCCGGCGGCGGGGTGCTCGGCTGGGCCGCCACCGCCGGGTCGGCCACATCGATGACCACCCCACCAAACCCCCCGAGCCGATCCACCAGCTCGGCGGTGGTGACCGCGACCCTCGGGGCGGCATCGGTCAGCATGAATTCCACCCGCGCATCGGGCAACCCCGGGTCGATCGGCAGATACGCCGCCCCGGACTTGAGCACCGCCAGGATCGCCACGATCGCCTCGGCCGACCGCGAAAACAGCAGCGCGACAAACTCACCCGGGCCCGCGCCGGACTCGACCAGCAGATGCGCTAACCGATTGGCCGCCTCGTCGAGCTCCCGATAGGACATGGACCGGTCCTCGAACGTCACCGCCACGGCGTCCGGGGTGCGCGCCGCCTGCGCGGCGAAGAGTCCGGCAACGGTCACCGGCTCCATCGGGTCGGCCAACACGGCCTGGTTGCCCCACGCGGCCAGCCGGGCGTGCTCGGTGGTGTCCAGCAGGTCCACCGACGACAACCGGCGCTCCGGCTCGGCGGTGACGGCCGCCAGCAGCCGCTGCAGCCGTTCGATCATCGCCTCGACGGTGTCCGCGTCGTATACGTCGGTGCGGTACTCCGCCGTCACCGCGATGCCGGCGCGCTGACCGGACTCGGTGAACCGTTCGGCCAGCGAGAACGTCAGGTCCATGCGAGCGGTGTTGGTGTGCAACGGCATCGGGGTGACCTGCAGGTCACCCAGCGCCAGCCCGCCCGCGGGCGCGGTGACCTCGCCGGGGAAGTTCTCCCAACCCAGCAGCACCTGGATCAGCGGGTGGTGGGCCATGCTCCTGGTGGGGTTGAGCCGTTCCACCAGCAGTTCGAAGGGGACGTCCTGGTGCTCGAAGGCGGCCAGGCTGCGCCGCCGCACCTGGGCCAGCAGCTCGGCGAACGTCGGATCGCCCGCCACGTCGACGCGCAGCACCAGGGTGTTGACGAAGAACCCGATCAGCTCGTCGAGCGCGCGTTCGGAGCGCCCGGCGATCGGGAAGCCCACCGCCACATCGGTACTGGCGCTGATCGTGGACAGCAGGGCGGCGAACGCCGCCTGAATCACCATGAAGGGGGTCGCGTTGTGTTCGCGGGCCACCCGCTGCACCTGTTGCTGCAGCTCCGCCGGCCAGTCCGCCGCCAATCGGGCGCCGCGGTGGTCGGCCACCTGCGGGTAGGGCCGGTCGGTGGGTAGCTGCAGGCGTTCGGGCAGCCCGGCCAACGCGTCGGTCCAGTAGTCGAGCTGCGCGGCGATGCGGCTACCGCTGTCGTCCACGTCGCCGAGGTACGTGCGCTGCCACAGCGTGTAATCCACGTACTGCACCGCCAGCGGGGCCCAGTCGGGGGCGTGTCCCGCGCACCGGCTGGCGTATGCCACCCCCAGGTCGCGCGCGAACGGGGTGATCGACCAGCCGTCGGCGGCGATGTGGTGCACCGCGACCACCAGCTGGTGTTCGGTGTCGGTGACGGTGAAAAGCTCTGTGTGCAGCGGGCTTTCGCTCGACAGGTCGAACGCGTACTGGGCCGCGGCGGCCATGCGCTCGCGCAGCCGGTCCTCCGGCCAGCCGCGGGCATCGACGACCTTGCAGGCGAAGCCGATCTGGTCGGCGGGAATCACCACCTGCTGCGGGATTCCGTCGGCCGCGGCGAACACCGTGCGCAGGCTTTCGTGGCGGCCCACGACGTCGGCCAGCGCCGCGGCCAGCGCACCGGTGTCCAGATCCCCGCGCAGCCGCAGCGCCACGGTGACGTTGTAAATCGGTGAGGGGCCCTGGAATTGGTCGATGAACCACAGCCGGGTCTGGGCGAACGACAGCGGGATCACCGCCGGGCGCTCCCCCGCCACCAGGGGCTCCGGCCGGTCGCCGTCGCCGCCGGCCAGCAGCGCCAGTTCGGCGGCCGTCGGCGCCTCGAAGACGGCCCGCACACCGAGGTCGGAGTTCAGGCTGGTGTTCACCGCGGCGATCAGGCGCATCGCCGACAGCGAATCCCCGCCCAGATCGAAGAACGAGTCGTCGACGCCCACCCGCTCCAGGCCGAGCACCTGGGCGTAGATGCCCACCAGGATCTCCTCGGCCGCGGTGGCCGGGGCGCGGTAGCGGTCCACGTCCTGGTATTCCGGCTCCGGAAGGGCCTTGCGGTCGAGCTTGCCCGACGAGGTCATCGGGAATTCCTCAAGAGCCACAATGTGTGTCGGCACCATGTATTCCGGCAGCCACGCGCTGAGCCGCTCGCGCACCTCGCCGATCTTGGTGTTGGTGCGGGGGTCGTTGGCGTGGCTGGTGCGCCGCCGGGACCCGGTGGGGGGCAGGTAGACGTCGGTCAGGGGCGCGGCGTAGTTGGGGTCGCCGGTGTCGACGAAAACGGCGCTGAGGGTGCCGGGTACCGCACCCCAGGTGACCGCGACGCGATACCCGGCGGCCTCGCCGATGCGGTGCACCTCTTCGGCGACGGCGGCGCCCGACACGGCGTCGGCGGCCGCGAGCGCGTCGGCCACGGGTTGCCCCTCGGCGAGCGCCGTTTCGACGCGAACGTCCGCGATGACCCCGGCGTGCGGGATGTCGGTGACGCGCACAACGGCGGGACGCTGGGACGCCAGCACGTCGCCCAGCCCGTCCGAGCCCGCGCATTCGGTCCACGACCAGGTGGGTGCGTCGCCCACCGAGCGCACCGCCGCGGGCGCTTTGCGGATGACGACGTCGTACCGGTAGCGGTTGAGTTCGTTGTCGGCGAAGCCGCGTTTGACTTCGATGTCGACGCCGCCGGCCGACGGGCAGCTGACCGCCCAGGTGGTGAAAAACTCTGGCGCCAACAGCAATTCGGTCTCGCCGAGCATGGCGTGGCGGACGCGCTGACGGATGTCGGCGGCCTCGGTGGCGGCGGCGCCGCCGCGCGACAGCGCGATCGCGGTCTGGAATGCGCCCTGCAGGCTGTGGTTTCGCACGTCACCGATGAACACGGCCCCGCCGGGGGCCAGCAGCTCCATGGCGTTGTCGATGACCTCGGCCAGATAGCCCGCGTTCGGGAAATACTGGACGACCGAGTTGAGGATGATGGTGTCGAAGTGGCCGCGGGGCAGCCCGTCGGTGACATGGGCCGGCTGGGTCCGCAGCTGGACCCGGTCGCGCCAGGGCAGCTGCAGCTGCTCCATTGAGCGGGCCAGGTTCTCGATGGCCACCGGGGAGAAATCGGTGGCCAGATATTCGTCGCAGTGCGGGGCGAGCTGCGACAGCAGCAGCCCCGAGCCGGCGCCGATCTCGAGCACGCGTCGCGGTCGCAGGTCCGTGATCCGGTCCACCGTGGCGGCCCGCCACTCGATCATCTCCGCGAGCGGGATCGGGTCGCCGGTGTAGCTGCTGTTCCAGCCGCGGAAGTCCATGCCGAACCGCGACTCGAGGTCGGCGCCGTAGAGATCGTCGTAAAGGTGTTGCCACTCTTCGACGTTGTCCTCGTCGTGGTCGGCGCCGATGGTGTGGTCGAGCGTGACATAGGCGACCAGATGCGAGCCGGTGGCGCTGTCCAGCACGGTGACGGCGGCCTGGGTGACCTGCGGGCAGGCCAGCAGGGTGTTCTCGATTTCGCCCAGCTCGATGCGCTGGCCGCGCAGTTTGATCTGGCTGTCGGCGCGCCCGACGAAGTCCAGGTCCCCGTCGCGCGTCCAGCGCACCAGGTCGCCGGTGCGGTACATGCGGTCCCCGGGGCCGCCAAATGGGTTGGCCACGAAGCGTTCCGCGGTCAGGTCCACCCGGCCCATGTAGCCGTGCGCCAGCGCCGGCCCGCTCACGTACAGCTCGCCCACCACGCCGACGGGAACCGGCTTCAGCCAGGCGTCGAGCACCACCGCGCACACGCCCGGCAGCGGGGTGCCGATGCGAACCGGCCCCTCGGCCGACAGCGGCGCGCTGAGGGTGACCCAGATGGTGGTCTCGCTCGGGCCGTAGACGTTGAACATCCGCCGACCGGGCGCCCAGGCGGCGACCAATTCCTTCGGGCAGGCCTCGCCGCCGACCATCAGCTTGTCGAAGCCGAGCAGCCGGGCGCGATCCAGCGACGACAGCACCGTCGGGGTCAGGAACGCCGCGTTGACGCGCTGGCTCTGCAGCAGGGCGGTCAGCGGCTCGCCGGCGTACACCTGCGGTGGCGCCACCACCAGCGCGGCGCCGGCCGCGGCCGCCAGCACCATCTCGCCGACCGACGCGTCGAAGGTCGGCGAGGCTACCATCAGCACCCGGGTGTCGGTGTCCAACTCGGACGCTTCGCATTGCGCCGCAGCCCATCCCAGCAGGCCGGCGTGGCTGACCAGCACGCCTTTGGGGGCGCCGGTCGAGCCCGACGTGAAGATCGCGTAGGCGCTGTCGCGAGCGGTCAGCGGCGCCAGACGGTCGGCGTCGGTGATCGCCGCGGCGTCGTAGGCGGACAGGTCCAGGCCGTCGATCCGCAGCACGGGGCGCGCCCC
>NZ_LZMG01000262.1:0-18328 GCF_001673615.1 Mycobacterium sp. 1245499.0 | reverse complement strand
GCGTGGGCGACGGCCACAACACACTGGTGATCGCCCCGACCGGATCGGGTAAGACGCTGGCGGCGTTCCTGTGGGCGGGGTGTCGCCGGAACGGACCCCGACGCTGATGTCGGGGGCGGGCAGGCCCCGGCTTTCGGCGATGCGGGTGAGCCCGGCCAGGGGGGTGCGCAGGTTGCGCTCGACGTCGACGGCCAGCGCCTTGAGCGGGGAGACGTAGAGGACCCGGGTGCCGGGCGGACGCTCGGCCGAGGCGGCGAGGCTGTCCAGCGCCCACAGGAACGCCGCCAGCTGATCAACCGCCCGCCCGACGTGCTGATCACCACGCCCGAGTCGCTGTTCTTGATGCTCACCTCGGCCGCCCGCGAGACGCTGGCCGGCGTCCAGACCGTGATCGTCGACGAGATCCACGCCATCGCCGCCGGCAAGCGCGGCGCGCACCTGGCGGTGTCGCTGGAGCGCCTCCAGGATTTGACACAAGCGCTGCGCGAGGACAAGCCCGCCCAGCGCATCGGGTTGTCGGCCACGGTCCGCCCGCCCGAGGAGCTCGCCCGGTTCCTGTCCGGCGCAGGACCGACGACCATCGTGGCCCCGCCGTCCGCCAAGACCGTCGAGCTCAGCGTGCAGGTGCCGGTGCCGGACATGGCCAACCTGGCGAACAACACCATCTGGCCCGACGTGGAGAACCGCCTGGTCGACCTGATCGAATCGCACAATTCGACCATCGTGTTCGCCAACTCGCGGCGACTGGCCGAGCGGCTTACCGCCCGCCTCAACGAGATTCACGCCGAGCGCAGCGGCGTCGAACTCGCCACGGACGCCAACCCGAAGGTGGCCGGGGGCGCCCCGGCGCACATCATGGGCAGCGGCCAGACCTACGGCGCCGACCCGATACTGGCGCGCGCCCACCACGGCTCGGTCAGCAAGGAACAACGCGCCCTGGTCGAGGAGGACCTCAAGCGCGGGCTGCTCAAGGCGGTGGTGGCCACCTCCAGCCTGGAGCTGGGCATCGACATGGGCGCGGTGGATCTGGTGATCCAGGTGGAGGCGCCGCCGTCGGTGGCAAGCGGCCTGCAGCGCATCGGCCGGGCCGGCCACCAGGTCGGCGAGGTCTCGCAGGGGGTGTTGTTCCCCAAGCACCGGACCGACCTGATCGGCTGCGCGGTCAGCGTGCAGCGCATGCTGACCGGCCAGATCGAGACCATGCGGGTGCCCGCCAATCCGCTGGACATCCTGGCGCAGCAGACCGTCGCGGCGGCGGCGCTGGAACCGCTGGACGCCGATCGGTGGTTCGACACCGTGCGGCGCGCCGCCCCGTTCGCGACGCTGCCGCGCAGCGTCTACGAGGCCACCCTGGACCTGCTGAGCGGCAAGTACCCGTCCACCGAATTCGCCGAGCTGCGACCGCGATTGGTCTACGACCGCGACACCGGCACGCTGACCGCGCGGCCCGGCGCGCAGCGGCTGGCCGTGACGTCGGGCGGCGCCATCCCCGACCGCGGGCTGTTCACCGTGTATCTGGCCTCCGAAGCCGAAAAGCCTTCGCGGGTGGGCGAACTCGAAGAGGAAATGGTCTACGAGTCGCGCCCCGGCGACGTCATCTCGCTGGGCGCCACCAGCTGGCGGATCACCGAGATCACCCACGACCGGGTGCTGGTGATCCCCGCCCCCGGCCAACCCGCCCGGCTGCCGTTCTGGCGCGGCGACGGCCTGGGCCGCCCGGCCGAGCTGGGTGCCGCCCTCGGCGCCTTCACCGGCGAGCTGGCCGGCCTCAAGCGCGCGGCCTTCGACACCCGCTGCGCCGAACTGGGTTTCGACGCGTATGCCACCGACAACCTGTGGGGCCTGCTCGAGGAGCAGCGCGGCGCCGCCGGGGCGGTGCCGACCGACACCACGCTGCTGGTCGAGCGGTTCCGCGACGAGCTGGGCGACTGGCGGGTGATCCTGCACTCGCCGTACGGGCTGCCGGTGAACGGGCCGCTGGCGCTGGCGGTGGCCCGCCGGCTGCGCGAGCGCTACGGCATCGACGAGAAGCCCACCGCGTCGGACGACGGCGTCGTGGTGCGGCTGCCCGACACCATTTCGGATTTCGCGTCGGACGGCGGGACCGAAACCCCGCCCGGCGCCGACCTTTTCGTCTTCGACGCCGAGGAGATCGACCCGATCGTCACCGCCGAGGTGGGCGGCTCGGCGCTGTTCGCGTCGCGGTTCCGCGAGTGCGCGGCGCGCGCCCTGCTGTTGCCGCGCCGGCATCCCGGGCGCCGCTCGCCGCTGTGGCAACAGCGCCAGCGCGCCGCCCAGTTACTGGAGGTGGCCCGCAAATACCCCGACTTCCCGGTGGTGCTGGAGACCATCCGCGAATGCCTGCAGGACGTCTACGACGTTCCCGCCCTGACCCGGCTGATGACCGGCATCGCGCAGCGGCGGGTGCGGGTGCTCGAGGTCGAGACGCAACGGCCGTCGCCGTTCGCGGCGTCGCTGCTGTTCGGCTATGTCGGCGCGTTCATGTACGAGGGCGACAGCCCGCTGGCCGAGCGCCGGGCGGCCGCGCTGTCACTGGACAGCACGCTGCTCGCCGAGCTGTTGGGCCGGGTGGAGCTGCGTGACCTGCTCGACCCCGAGATCATCGCCGCCACCGGCCGCCAGCTCCAGCACCTCGCGCCGGACCGGGCCGCCCGCGACGCCGAGGCGGTGGCGGACCTGCTGCGGCTGCTGGGCCCGCTGACCGAGGACGAGGTGGCCGCCCGCGCCGGCGGCGCCGACGTGGGAGGTTGGCTGGAGGGGCTACGCGCGGCCCGGCGCGCGCTGACGGTGTCGTTCGCCGGCCGCAGCTGGTGGGGGGCCATCGAGGACATCGGCCGACTGCGCGACGGCATCGGCATCGCGGTCCCCCTCGGCGTGCCGGCCGCCTTCACCGAGGAGGTGGCCGACCCGCTGGGTGAACTGCTGGGCCGCTACGCGCGCACCCACACCCCGTTCACCACGGCCGAGGCCGCCACCCGGTTCGGGCTGGGGCTGCGGGTGACCGCCGACATCCTGGGCCGGCTGGCCGGTGACGGCCGGCTGGTGCGCGGCGACTTCGTCGCCGCGGCCGAGGCGGACGGGGCGCCCGTGGCCGGCGGCGAACAGTGGTGCGACGCCGACGTGCTGCGCATCCTGCGGCGGCGGTCCCTGGCGGCGCTGCGTGCCCAGGTCGAGCCGGTCAGCACCGCCGCCTACGGCCGGTTCCTACCGGCCTGGCATCGCGTGGGCTCCGCCGAATCATCGCGCTCGCCAAGCCATTCCGGGTTGGACGGCCTGATGTCGGTGATCGATCAGCTGGCCGGTGTGCGGATGCCCGCCTCGGCGGTCGAGCCGCTGGTGCTGGCGCCCCGGGTCCGCGACTACTCCCCCGCGCTGCTCGACGAGCTGCTCGCCACCGGCGAGGTCACCTGGTCGGGGGCCGGGTCGATTTCGACCGGCGACGGCTGGATCGCGTTGCATCCCAGCGAATCCGCGCCGCTGACCCTGGCCGGGCCGGCGGACATCGAGCTGGGCGACGCCCACCGCGCCGTCCTGGACACGCTGGCCCCGGGCGGCGCCTATTTCTTCCGCCAGCTCACCCAGAGCGGGTTGGGCGAGTCCGAGCTCAAAGCCGCGTTGTGGGAACTGATCTGGGCCGGCTGGATCACCGGCGACACGTTCGCCCCGGTGCGCGCCCTGCTCGGTGGCACCGGAAGCCGCAAGCGCTCGGCGCCCGCGCACCGGTCGCACCGGCCGCCGCGGCTGAGCCGCTACAGCGTCGCGCATCCCCACTCCCGGCCCGCCGATCCGACCGTGGCCGGCCGGTGGTCGATCCTGCCGGCCCCGGAGCCGGACTCCACGCTGCGCGCCCACTACCAGGCCGAGCTCCTGCTGGGCCGCCACGGCGTGCTGACCCGCGGCGCGGTGGCGGCCGAGGGCGTGCTCGGCGGGTTCGCCACGCTGTACAAGGTGCTGAGCACCTTCGAGGACGCGGGCCGCTGTCAGCGCGGCTACTTCATCGAGTCGCTGGGCGGGGCGCAGTTCGCGGTCGCGTCGACCGTCGACCGGCTGCGCGCCTACTCCGACGGGGTCGACCCGGAACGGCCCGAGTACCGGGCGGTCGCGCTGGCCGCCGCGGACCCGGCCAACCCCTACGGCGCCGCGCTGCCGTGGCCGGGCGCCCGCGGCGAGGGGGCCCGCCCGGGCCGCAAGGCCGGCGCGCTGGTGGTGCTGGTCGACGGCGAGCTGGCCTGGTTCCTCGAGCGCGGCGGCCGGTCGCTGCTCACCTTCACCGACGACCCGGCCGCCCAGCACGCCGCGGCCACCGCGCTGGCCGACCTGGTCGCCTCCCGCCGCGTCGCGTCGATCCTGGTCGAACGCATCGACGGGGCGCCGGCATTGCAGCCAAACGCGGGCGGGCCCGGCCCGGCCGACGCCCTGTCCGACGCCGGATTCGCCCGCACGCCGCGCGGGATGCGGCTGCGCTGACATGCCCGAGGGTGACACCGTCTGGCACACCGCCGCCGTGCTGCGCGAGCATTTGGTCGGCGGCACGCTGACCCGCTGCGACATCCGGGTGCCGCGGTTCGCCACCGTCGATCTCACCGGGCGGGTGGTCGACGAGGTGCTCAGCCGCGGCAAGCACCTGTTCATCCGGGTGGGGCCGGCCAGCATTCACTCGCACCTGAAAATGGACGGCAGCTGGCGGGTCGGCAAGCGCGCGCAGCGCGTCGACCACCGGGCGCGCATCATCCTGGAAACCGCCACCGCCCGGGCGGTCGGCGTCGACCTGGGGGTGCTGGAGGTCCTGGAACGCGACCGCGACGGCGACGCCGTCGCGCACCTGGGCCCCGACCTGCTGGGCGAAGATTGGGACCCGGCCCTGGCCGCGGCCAATCTGACCGCCGACCCGGACCGGCCGATCGCCGAGGCGCTGCTGGACCAGCGGGTGCTGGCCGGGGTCGGCAACGTGTACAGCAACGAATTGTGTTTCCTCACCGGGCATCTGCCCACCGCGCCGGTGCGTGACATCGCCGATCCCCGCCGGCTGGTCTCGCGCGCCCGGGACATGTTGTGGCTCAACAGGTTCCGCTGGAACCGGTGCACCACAGGCGACACCCGGGCGGGCCGGCAGCTATGGGTCTACGGGCGATCGGGCCAGCCCTGCCGCCGCTGCGGCACCGCGGTCGAGTTCGACGACGCGACGGAACGGGTGACCTACTGGTGCCCGTCGTGCCAGCGCTGAGGCGCTAGTCGCGATGGCGGCGACCCCCGGCGCCCGGCTTCGCCGCGCTTGCGATCGCCGCTAGTCGCGATGGCGGCGACCCCCGGCGCCCGGCTTCGCCGCGCTTGCGATCACCGCTAGTCGCGGGCGTGCGCGAGGAAGAACTGGGCGATGGCCTCGGACCCGTCCAGCGCGCGGGTGGTGGGGCCGATGACGGCCGCCGGCAGGTACTGCTTGCCGCCCGGCCAGGTGTGCCCGCCGCGGTCGATCTTGTAGAACACCACCTCGGTGTTGGCCGCGCACCCGGTGGACTCGTAGCGGTGCACGACGGTGCCGTCGCGGACATCGGGCAGCGCCTCCATGGCCGGATCGCCCTGGCAGCCGTCGGCCGAACGCCACTTGTCCACCATGGTGTCCGCCGAGATGGAATGGCTCAGCCCGCCGCGCCCGCGCACCGCCCCACCCTTGAAGGGCACCAGCGGGTCGGCCGTGCCGTGGGCCTCCCAGACCGCCACCGGCTGTGACGGGTTGCAAGCCACCCCGACGCCCAGGGTGCCGGCCACCGGGGCGACCGCGGCGAAGACGTCGGCCCGGTCGCACGCCAGCCGGTTGCTCATGAAGCCGCCGTTGGACATCCCGGTGACGAACACGTGCCCGGGCGCGACGCCGTAGTCGTGCTGCACCTTGGTCACCAGCCCGACCAGAAATGCCACATCGTTGATGTGGTGGCGATCGGCGGGCGAGGCGCCGCGCCCGTCGGCCCAGCTCTTGTCGTAACCGTCGGGGTAAACCACCAGCAGGTTGTGGGCGTCAGCAACGGTGTCGAAGCCCGTCAGGGCGCGCTGCGAGATCCCGCTACCACCGCCGCCGTGCAAACTGAGCACCAGCCCGACGGGGTCGCCCGCCGGCACGTGCAACATGTAGGTTCGGTCCATGCCGCCGGATCGAAAGGTGCCCGGAATGTCTCGAGCGCTCGCCGCCGACACGTGCCGCACGCCGCAGCCGGCCACGCATATCGCCACCACAGCGAGCCACAGCCACCGCCCGTATGCCATGTCGTCAGATCACCGGCAGCGCGCCGGCGCGGGCTCGCCGGTAACGCGCGTCCGACGCGGGAGCAAACCCTTGTGTGGCACACACCGCATTATCGGCGATCCCGCACCCGGCGGCACCGCGACATGCAAGCATTCGAACTAGCCCCGCCTTCAGCAAGCGACGGCACTTCTGTTCCACGGGAGTATCAGAAATGACGACCACCCAGATACGCAAGCCCGTCCGGGCGCGCTCGATCCTGGCGATCGGCGTCGCGCCGGTGGCCGGGCTGCTCGGCGTGCTGGCCGCATCCACGACCGCGAACGCCACGTCTGCCGATGACGCATTTCTGGCCGCGCTGAAAGCCAAGGGCATCAACTACGAGTCGCCCGACACCGCGGTCAACTCCGGGCACACCGTGTGCCACGAACTCGACATGGGCCAGACACCGGAACAGGTCGCCAACAACGTGTTGTCCAGCAGCACCCTGGACAGCTACCACGCCGGCTATTTCGTCGGGGTCAGCATCAAGGCGTATTGCCCCAAGTACGCGGATTCGGCCGCTTCTTCCGGATCCTGAAATTTACCGCCGGTTGACAGGTTCGTGATGCAACCGCGAAAAAATTTCAGGTATCGCAAAACGAAGAAGCTCAGGGCCGAACATGATTCCCAAACTTTTGCTCGGTGTGGCGGGCGTTGCAATCGCGCTCGGCGCATCCGGGTGGGCCACGGCCTCGGCGGCCATCGACCCCAACCCCTTCAGCCATCTCAGTTGCGCCTGCCAGGATTCGGATCCGCCGGGCAGCCCGGCCCTGCGGGACAACATCAACCAGGGCCTGCACCAAGGCATTTCGGCGCCGTCCGTGGTGGAGTAGCCCCGGTTTCCTACAGCCAATCGCGCCGCTTGAACATCACGTAGAGCACCACCATCAAAACGAGTATCACGCCGGTGCTGGCCGCGAATCCGGCATGGGTGCCGAAGCCGGGGTAGGGCACGTTCTGTCCGTAGAAGCCGGTGATGGCCGTCGGCACGGCGATGATGGCCGCCCATCCCGTCAGCTTCTTCATGACCGTGTTCAATCGGGCGTCCTGTAGCGACAGATTGGTCTCGAAAATGGTGGTGACCATGTCGCGCAACGACTCCGTCCATTCCGAGACCCGCAGCACGTGGTCGTACAGGTCGGCGTACAGCGGGTCCAGCTGCCGATCGGAGCCGTCCGAAATGCGGTGGTGCTGTATGGCATTGACGACCTCGCGCATCGGCAGGGCCACCCGCCGCAGGTTCACCAGGTCCCTGCGCAGCCGGAACGTGCGGCGCTGGAAGACGCCCTTGCGGGGTCTGCCGTCGAACAGTTCGTCCTCGATGGCCTCGATGCAGTCGTCCAGGGCTTCGACCGCCGTGAAGTGGCTGTCGACCACCACGTCGAGCAGCCCGTGCACCAACGCGCCGACGCCGTAGCGTTGGCCGCCGATCTCCTGCCACCGGCGGGTCACCTGGGCCATGTCGAAGTCGGGCGTCAGCCGCACGGTGATCAGCCCCTGCGGCAGCACGAATCCCGAGATGCGTTGCATCGACAGCATCCGCTCAGGCGTATCGACGGAAGCGGTTGCGACGTCGACGGCGTAGACCGTGAAGAAGGTGTGGCTTTCGTAGGCGGTGACCTTGACCCGCTCGGCCGCGGCGACCGCGTCCTCGACCGCCCAGTGGTTCAGCCCGAGTTCGTCGGCCAGCCCGCACAGGGTGTCGTGGTCCGGTTCGCACAGGTCGGCCCACACCAGGGTGTCGGGTTCGGTGAGGTAGTCCGAGATCTTGTCGAACTCGAAGCCGTCCTGCGCCTTGCCGCCGCGCCACACCTGGCCGACAACATTCGAAGCGATCTGCACCCCGACATCTTCTCAACCGTTGTTCACGATCGGTAAACCCGCCAGCCACTCACCCGCGCCGCGGCCGCCGACTGGCCGTGCTGATCTTGTGCAATGGAGCGATCAAACCGGTTGCAACTCAAGCCTTATCGGGCTGTTTCCGAGCACGTCGACGGCGCCTGGTGGCCGCGGTCGACGACCCTGGTCGACGAGCTGCCGGGCCTGGCGGCCTCGCTGTCCGACCGGCTGGGGCGGATCGTCATGGTGGGGTATCACCGCAACGGCTGGCACGACACGCCGGCGCTGGCGCAAATCGACGGGCACGCAATCGAATTGCTGGGCTTCACCAGTGACGAGCCGACCAGCGTCATCGTGATGGGCGACAGCGGCCGCCACATCACGCTGCATGTCATCCGGCCGGACACCGAGGAGGACGCCGCCCGCCGGGAACTCGACGCGGTGCGCGCGCCCGCCGCCGCGGTGTCGAGGCGCGTCCCGGCCGCGGTGGGCCGGTCGGTGGGGGACGTGGCCGAGAAGCTGGCCCGCCACGAGGGGCTCGGCGACGAACGGCGCACCGCTCAGATCAGGCGCTGGTGCGACGAGACGGCGCAACGGTTCATCGACGCACCGGTGCAGACCTTCGTCCCCATCCTGGTCGAGCACATCGTCCGCAACCGCATGATGGAGTCGCGCAGCCGGCGCTATCCGGCCGACGGCGGCCTGTGCATCACGGTGCCCGGAAGCTCGGCGCCGTACTCGATATCGTCGTAGTCGCGTCCCTTGCGCCGCCGGCCGCTCGCCGCGCCGCGGGCCGGGCGCATCGGGGCCATCGGGAGCATGGGCGTCTGACCCGGCCCGGCCGGCAGCGGGGAGGCCGCCGACACCAGTTGCACCGGCGCCGAAGACCCCAGCATGCCCACCGTCGCGGGCGGCATGGTCAGGTTGCCGAGCGAGATGCCGATGCCCAGCGTCGCGCGCGGCGCCATCGACGATCCGACGGCACTGACCAGGCTCGCGTCGGCCGCAGACAAGTCGGCCGTTGCCTCGGACAGGCCGCCGAAGACGTCGGCGGCGACGCCGCCCTGCAGCGCCTGGGCGGTGTTGACCTGGGCGAGGTAGGCGAGCAGGTTGACCGGGAAACCGCTCGCGATGAACTGCCATCCCCACACGCTGAAGTACCTGAACCAGCCCGAGTCCGGGTCCAGGCCGAAGGCGCTGGAGGCCGCGAGGTCTTCGCTGGCCCCGGAGATGTCGGCGGCCGTCATGATCCCGGAGTCGGTCGTCGTCGTGGCGGGCACCAGCGTGGTTTGGATCGTCACGCCCGCCGGATTGGTGACCGGCGGCGGCGGTGTGAAGGTCGGCGGCTGCACGGCGCTCGCCGAGGTGGCGGCGTAGCGGATCATCGCTGCCGAGTTGTTCACCCACATGGCCTGATATTCGGCCTCGGTTTCGGCGATGGCCGGGTAGTTGACCCCGAAGAAGTTGGTGGCCAACAACATTGCCAGCCGCGCCCGGTTGGCGGCGACCAGCGAGGGATGCACCACCGTCCAGTGCGTCAACTCGAACGCCGTGGTCATCACCTGCACCGAGGTGGCGACCTGCTGGCATTGCTGGGCGGTGACACGCAACCAGTCGAGGTAGGGTTCGAGCGCTTGGGCCATCGCCAGGGCGGACGGGCCGTGCCACGTCGTCATCAGCTCCGACAACTCCGCGGTGTAGCTGGTGGCGGATTGCTCGAGCTCGGCGCTGAGCTCCTGCCAGACGGCGGCGGCTTCGATCCATGACCAAGCACCGGGTCCAGAGTGGATCAGCGCCGAAGTGACCTCCGGCGGCAGTATCCCGAAATCCATGAACCTTTACCTTGGGGAAGAACGTGGTTGGGGCGAACGCGCTGCGTCGGCCCGTCCGGTAATCGCAGAGTGGGTGACGGCGGGATACCGTGGCGTCCTGCTGCTGGTCGCCGTTGACCTGCCCGGCGGCGCTGTACGGCGTCCGCAGTCGCGGGGCGCCATCGTCAGGGTCATCCCGCCGATGGGTTTCGAGGCATCACTTTGCCTTTGACCTCCTGGCCGAGGGCAACGTCCTCGTACTTCTGCTGTTTGCGTTTTCGCCAGCCGGTGCCCGCCGAGGCCGCCGTCGGCGGCACCATCATCGGCATCAGCGGGAATCCGGATTCCGCCGCGGGCAGCGGCGAGGCCGCGGACGCGAGCTGCACCCCGGTCTGGGTCCCCGGCAACAGCCCCACCACGGCGGGGGGCGCGGTCAGCTTGCCCAGCGACACCCCGACGCCCATCGCGCCGGTCGGCGCCATTCCCGCGCCGACGTCCTTGACGGCGCTGGACAGGCTCGCGGTGGCCGCGCCCAGGCCCTCGGACAGGCCGGTGCCGATGTCGCCGCCCACGCTCTGCAGCGCGCTGGCCGACGAGTTCTGCGCCAGGTAGCTGAGCATGTTGATGGGGAAGCCGGACGAGATGAATTGGTTTCCCCAGGTGCTCCAGTAGCCGAACCACCCGCTGTTCGGGTCGCCGTCGCTGCCGAAGATACCGCCGAGCGACGAGTCCGCGCCCAACAGGCTTTGGCTCACGTTGCCGGCGTCCAAGAGCTGGGCTTGGGTCACCGCTTCCTCTTGGTTGGCGGTGCCGTCCGGGCTGGTGTCGGGAAGGGGCGAACTGAACTTCGACAGCTGCGTGGTCGCCTGCGAGGACGACGCCTGGTAGCGGCTCATCGCCGCCGAGTTGTTCGCCCACATGGTCTGGTATTCGTTCTCGGTCTCGGCGATGGCGGCCGTGTTGGTGCCGAACCGGTTGGTGGCCAGCAGCTGCGCCAGTCGTGTCCGGTTAGCGGTGACCACCGCCGGAGGCACTATCGACGCGCGGGCGGCGGTGAACGCCGACGCGGCGGCCTCGGCCGAGGTGGCCAGCTGCGCGGATTGCTGCGCGGTCTCGCGCAGCCAGAGCAGGTAGGGCTGGACGGACTGCAGCATCGCCGTCGCCGACGGCCCGTCCCAGGACTCGATCAGCGACGACAGCGTCGAGGCATAGGTGGAGACCGAATTCTCCAGCTCGACGGCCACACGTTGCCACGCGCCGGCGGCCTCGATCAGCGAGCCCGCGCCCGGCCCGGTGTGGATGAGCGTCGAGGTGACCTCGGGGGGTGCAAAAAGATCCATCACGTCTCACAATGCCCACGCTGAGAACACCTCAGCAAATTTGCGTTGACCGGGCCGCGAAGAACCCTGAAACTCTGCACGTCGAAGCCCGTCACCTGCGGTCGGTACCTCCCAGTTCGACTGCCCGGTGTTAGGACACCCTATACCCAAAGCTGAGGGCGATTTGACATTTGCTGGCCAGGGGCACTACTCGAAAACGGCCGCCTCACTACACGGTCACCGAGGCGCCGCGGTTCACCGCGACGATCCGGTCCCCCAAGCCGCGGTGCTGCATCTCGCGGGTAAAGTCGGCCAGCGGCGACGCGAAGACGCCGTAATCGTCGAAGTGCACCGGGATGGCCTTCGGTAGGGCCAGCATCGCGACGAGCTCGGCGCCCTGGCGGCCGTCCATGGTCACGGTCAGCCCGAACGGCAGCCGCCCGCCGGCCGGCAGCCGGGTGCCGCCGAGGTGCAGCATGCCCGCGTCGATCGGGTCGAACCGGGCGGGGATCTCCTTGAGTTCCTCGATCAGCAGGGTGTCCCCGGAGATGTAGAGCCGGCGGCGGGGCGCTGCAGGGCCTTCCCCGAACTCCACCATGGTGCCCATCACCGGCGGGAGTAGGCGCTGGCTCCATCCCGGCGCGTGACGCCCGGGCAGCGACGTGAGGGTCAGCGTGGTGCCGCCTTTGGTCATCGTGTGCTGCTGCCAGGTCCGCAGGCCGCGCGCCTGGGCGAACCCGCGCCTGTGCAGCCGTTGGGCGGCGTGCGGGGTGGTGACGACGGGCAGCCCGTGGTCGAGGCCCCGCTGCGACACCCTGTCCCAGTGATCGCCGTGCATGTGTGACAGCACGATCGCGTCGATCGGCGGGAGCTCGTCGATGCGCAACGCCGGCTCCTTGAGCCGCTTGGACACCAGCCCGTGGCCAAGGTAGGCGCGTTGCCCCCGGTGCAGAAAGTTGGGATCGGTCAGCAGCGTCAGCCCACCCGCCGAGATGAGGGTGGTGGCGTTGCCGACATACGTGACGGTGATGTCCATAGCCGCTGGCTACCCCGTCCCGCGCCGTCCATGCCGCTAGAAGGGCGGCGGGTCGTCGGCGCCCGGCGGAGCGGGCCCGTAATTTTCGGACCCGGTCGCTCTTTCGGGCATGGTCGGGGTTTGGGCCCGCCGGGCCAGCCGGCTGTCGCGGTTGTGCCGGCGTTCGGTGGCCACGCGCGCGGCGCGGTTCTGGGCGCGGGTGCGGCGGCGTTTGGGCATCATCGCGGTGCGCTCGGCGCAGTAGTCGCGGGGCGGGTCGGCTTCGGTAGCCGATATCGCGCCGGTGGGCGCGCAGAGCTGGGGGAACAGCAGCGCGCTGCCCGGGGTGGTGACATGGGTGCGCCCGGCCGGCGAGGTCAGGATCAGCGTGCCGTCGGGCAGCTGCCGTTCCTGCCACCCCCAAAAAGTTTTCACCAAATGATGTGCGCGGCAATAACATTTGAGGTTCGACGCGTGCGTCGGCCCGCCGTCGGCGTAGGGGATCGTATGGTCGAGGTCGCAGTTCACCGCGGGCTGATCACAGCCGGGCCAACGACACGTCAAATCCCGACACCGCACAAAATCGGCCAGCGCCTTGGACGGCACATAACCCGGCTCCGGCGGCGCACCACCGGGATGAACCAGCGGCACCAGCGTGGCCGAGCCGGCCAGCTCGGCGAGCAGCTCCGGTGAGACCAGGCCCTCGGCGCCCAGCTCGCAGGCCGGCGCCAAGCCGCAACCATCCAGCGCGGCCCGCTCGGCGACCACATGAATCACCACCGGGCCCGCGGGCCGTTTGCCGGCCGCACAGTCGGCGCGCCCGCAGCGACAGCCCAGCCGATCCGCCCCGCCCGCCAACGCGCCCAGCGCATCAGCGCGGCGCTGCGCGCGGGTACGCGGGTCGTGCTCACACACCGTGGCCGCCAACGCGTTCAGGCGCCGGTCCAGCGCATGGGCGTCCGGGGCGAGCAGGGTGCCCTCCAGATGCGCCAACCCCTCCCCCATGTCAGCGACCCACACCTCACGCCCGGCCGCGCGCTCCTTGCGCCGCCGCACCGCATCCACATCAGCGCGAGCCACCACCTTGTCCACCTGCACCGCCAACCGGCCCTGGCTCATCGACGGCCACCTGGTCACGGTGGCCGCCAACTCCGCGTCCACGGCGCCCAACACCTCAGGATCGGTGATCAGGTCCGTACGAAACACCAAGGTGGCGAACATCCGAAAGTCGATATCCCCGGACTTGAACACCGCACCCACCTTCGGCAACCGTTCCCGCATCGCCCGCGCGTACCGCACCCGGCTGGCGGCCAACCCCTGGCTGATCCGCAGCTCGGCGGCCACCTCCGCACCCACCGCCGCCTCGGTGTCCACCGCCCACTCCTCGGTCTCGGCACACCGCGACAACCGATAGGCGAACAACTCACCAATCGCCACCAACTGCGCGGCCGCCGCCCGATTCTCCGCCCGCGCCACCGCACCGATCCGCTCCAGCAACCCCGTCGACACCGGCGTGGTCGACGGATAATGCCGCTCGAACTGCTCATCGAACCGCGCGGTGACATCTTCGAACATACATTCGATCATGCCATTGGCCACCGACACGCGTGAGCACCCCGGCGAAAAGAACGGCTAGGGCTCCGCGCGACGGCTGACGAACTCGCGTCGCACACCGGTGAGCGGATCGGTGAACTCGATCCGTTGCGCCAGCAGCCGCAGCGGCGTGCTGAAGTCGTCGGACGCTACATCGACCACGTCGGGATACAACGGATCCCCGTCGATCGGGATGCCCAGCGAGGCCATGTGCACGCGCAGCTGGTGGGTGCGCCCGGTGCGCGGCGTCAGCCGGTACAGCCCGTCCGGCGATAGCAGCTCCACCCGCGTCTCGGCATTGGGCGCGCCCGGCTCGCAGAACGCCTGTAAGTGCCCGCGGCGCTTGATGATTCGGCTCGTCACCACGCGCGGCAGCTCCAGCTCCGGATCGACGGCGGCCCGGGCCAGATAGGTCTTGCTCACCAGGCCGCGGGAGAACAGCGTCTGGTAGGCGCCGCGCACCTCGCGCCGCGCGGTGAACAGCAACACCCCGGCGGTCAGCCGGTCGAGCCGGTGCGCCGGGCTCAGCTCGGGCAGCCCGAGCTCGCGCCTGAGCCGAACCAGCGCGGTCTGCGCGACGTGGCGCCCGCGCGGCATGGTGGCCAGAAAGTGCGGCTTGTCGACGACCACGATGTCGGCGTCGCGATGCAGTATTGGGATGTCGAACGGGACGGGCACCTCGTCGGGCAGCTCGCGATACAGGTAGACGCTCGCACCGGCGGGAAGCACTGTGGCACAGTCGATTACCGCGCCATCGGCGGCGACGACCTCGCCGGCCAGCACCTTGGCGCGGGCCCGCGCACCGAACCGGGCGGTCAGTTCGGCCAGTACCTGCCCGCCCCGCAGCCGCACCCGCGCGGGGCCCAAGCCATCGCGGACCGGAAGCGGCGCTGGCCTCAACTGAGCGGGACCGGCTCGAGGATCTCGGCGCGCGCCTCGGGGGCGCTGGCCCGCAATTCGTCGGCGGACACGTCGTCGGGCTGGGCCTGGGACAGGATCTCGGCCTCCACCCGGGCGGTGTAGTTCGCGACCTCACGCTCGATGTCCTCGGCCGACCAGCCCAGCACCGGCGCGACCACGTCGGCGACCTCGCGGGCGCAGTCGACGCCGCGGTGCGAGTATTCGATGGAGATGCGCATCCGGCGGGCCAGGATGTCCTCCAAATGCAATGCGCCCTCGGCGGTTACGGCATACAGCGCCTCCACCCGCAGGTAGCCCGGCGCCTCCTTGATCGGGTTGAGCAGGTCGGGCCTGTCGGCCGCCAGCGCCAGCACGTCGCCGATCAGCGAGCCGTAGCGGTCCAGCAGATGACGCACCCGGTAGGGATGCAGACCCTGCAACTCGGCGACGTGCTCGGCCTGGTTGATCAGCGCGAAATACCCGTCGGCGCCGAGCAGGCTGACCTTCTCGGTGATCGACGGCGCCACCCGGGCCGGAATGAATTGGGCCGCAGCGTCAATCGCGTCGGCGGCCATCACCCGATAGGTAGTGTACTTGCCCCCGGCGATCGCGACCAGACCCGGCGCGGGCACCGCCACGGCGTGCTCCCGGGACAGCTTGGAGGTCTCCTCGCTCTCCCCGGCCAGCAGCGGGCGCAGTCCCGCGTACACCCCGTCGATGTCGGCGTGGGTGAGCGGGATGGCCAGCACCGTGTTGACGGTCTCCAAGATGTAGTCGATGTCGGCCTTGGTGGCCGCGGGGTGGGCCAGGTCGAGATTCCAGTCGGTGTCGGTGGTCCCGATGATCCAGTGGCTGCCCCACGGGATGACGAACATCACCGACTTCTCGGTGCGCAGGATGATCGCGACGTCGCTGACGATGCGGTCGCGCGGCACCACCACGTGCACGCCCTTGGACGCCCGGACCTGAAATCGCCCGCGCTGCTTGGACAATGCCTGGATCTCGTCGGTCCACACTCCGGTCGCGTTGACCACCACGTGCCCGCGGACCTCGGTGATCGCGCCGTCCTCGGAGTCGCGCACCCGCACGCCGGTCACCCGATCGCCCTCGCGCAGCATGGCGACCACCTGCGTGGAGGTGCGCACCACCACACCGTAATGGGCGGCCGTGCGTGCGACGGTCATGGTGTGCCGGGCGTCGTCGACAACCGTGTCGTAGTAACGGATTCCACCGATCAGCGAGCTGCGCTTCAGCCCGGGGCTCAACCGCAGCGCGCCGGCACGGGTCAAATGTTTTTGCGCCGGAACGGATTTCGCGCCGCCGAGCCGGTCGTACAGAAAGATCCCGGCGGCGATGTAGGGGCGCTCCCACATGCGATTGGTCAGCGGGAACAGAAACGGCATCGGCTTGACCAGATGCGGCGCCAGCGTGGTCAGCGACAACTCGCGCTCGTAGAGCGCCTCGCGGACCAGCCCGAACTCCAGCTGTTCGAGGTAGCGCAGGCCGCCGTGGAACATCTTCGACGAGCGGCTCGAGGTGCCCGAGGCGAAGTCGCGCGCTTCCACCAGCGCCACCTTGAGCCCGCGGGTCGCGGCGTCCAGCGCGCAGCCCGACCCCACCACGCCGCCGCCGATCACCACCACGTCGAACTGCTCGGCGCCCAACCGCTGCCAGGCCTCCTGGCGCTGCCGCGGTCCCAGCACGGATACCGGGGAGCTGCGCTGGGTGGGATCAGTCACGACCAGGACTCCTCACTGGGGAAACTCCTCCTCGGTTACCGGTCAGTAGGACGTGCTGCACCAAGGCTAACCGCTAGTCCAGGTCGTCGTGCGCCATCAGCCGCCGCGCGGCCTCGGTGATCGAGCCGGACAACGAGGGGTAGACCGCCAGCGTCTGCGCCAGCTCGTTGACGGTGATGCGGTTGGTCACCGCGACGGCGATCGGCAGGATCAGCTCGGAGGCGATCGGTGCCACCACCACGCCGCCGATCACCACGCCGGTGGCCTGGCGGCAGAAGAGTTTGACGAAACCCTGTCGCAGGCCGGACATCTTGGCGCGCGCGTTGGTCCGCAACGGGAGCATGACGGTGCGGGCGGGCACCGAACCGTCGTCGATCATGGTCTGGGGCACCCCGACGGCGGCGATCTCGGGCCTGGTGAACACCGTCGCCGCCACGGTCCGCAGCCGGATCGGGCTGACGCCCTCGCCCAGCGCGTGATACATCGCGATCCGGCCCTGCATGGCGGCGACCGAGGCCAGTGGCAGCAGCCCGGTGCAGTCGCCGGCCGCGTAGATGCCGGCCACCGAGGTCCGCGACACCCGGTCCACCGTCAGGTAGCCCCCGCGGCCCAGCTCGATGCCGACCCGGTCCAGGCCCAGGCCGCCGGTGTTGGGGACCGACCCGATGGTCATCAGCGCGTGGCTGCCCTCGACCGTGCGCCCGTCGGCCAGGGTGACCAGCACCCCGTCCTCGGTGCGGGTGACCGATTGCGCGCGGGCGTTTTTGACCAACTCGACGCCGCGCTCGGAGAACGCCTCCTCCAGGACCAGGGCGGCGTCGGCGTCCTCGTAGGGCAGCACCCGGTCGCGGCTGGCGACCACGGTCACCGGCACGCCCAATTCCGTGTAGGCGTGCACGAATTCGGCGCCGGTGACCCCGGACCCGACCACGATCAGGTGCTCGGGCAGCGCCTTGAGGTCGTAGAGCTGGCGCCAGGTCAGGATCCGCTCGCCGTCCGGCGGCGCCGACGGCAGCACCCGCGGGCTGGCGCCGGTGGCGATCAGCACCACGTCGGCCTCGTACTCGCTGGTGGCGCCGTCGCGGGCGGTGGCTTTGACGCGGTGGCAGGCCAGGCCTGGGTTGGGGTCGATCAGCTCGCCGCGGCCGGCCACCACGTGCACGCCCATCCCGAGCAGCTGATCGGTGATGTCGGCCGACTGCTCGGTGGCGAGTTGCTTGACCCGGGCATGGATCTGCGGCAGCGAGATCTTGGCGTCGTCGATGTCGATCTCGAATCCCAGCCGCGGCGCCCGGCGCAACTCGGTGCGCAGCCAGGTGGAGGCGATGAACGTCTTGGACGGCACGCAGTCGTCGAGCACCGCCGCGCCGCCGATGCCGTCGGAGTCGATCACCGTGACGCGGGTCGTGTCGGGGTGTGAGGTGGCGGCCACCAGCGCGGCCTCGTAGCCGGCCGGGCCGCCACCGAGGATCACGATGCGGGTCACCACAGCCCCCAACCTAACGAAGCGGCGGGGACCCCGCGAATGCTCGGGGGAAGACCGGCCAGCGTCGGACGTCTAAGCTTTCCCCGTGCCGCTCTACGCCGCGTACGGGTCCAACATGGATCCCGAGCAGATGCAGAAACGCGCGCCCCATTCGCCGATGGCCGGAACCGGCTGGCTGCACGGGTGGAGACTGACCTTCGGTGGCGAGGACATCGGCTGGGAGGGCGCGCTGGCCAGCGTCGTCGAGGACCCGGGGTCCAAGGTGTTCGTCGTCCTCTACGACATGACTCCGGCGGACGAGAACAACCTGGACCGCTGGGAGGGCTCG
>NZ_LZMG01000261.1:0-935 GCF_001673615.1 Mycobacterium sp. 1245499.0 | reverse complement strand
CCGGTCCCCGTCACGCTGGATTCCGTTGTCGACGAGGTGCTCGGGCGGCTCAGCCGCTAACTTGTCGCCCGCGCGGCTATGATCGAACACATGTTCGAAAAGGTGCGGGCGCGGTTCGATGAGCTCATCGAGCGCCAATACCCGTCGGCGACGCCGGTGTCGGTGGGGCTGCTGGAGCGGATCGGGGCGGCCGCGCGGGCGGAGAATCGGGCGGCGGCCGCGCAGTTGGTGGCGATTGGTGAGTTGTTCGCCTATCGGTTGTCGCGGTGTGCCGAGACCGAGGAGTGGGCGATGGACACCGAGGCGGCGGTGGGTGCGGAGGTGGCCGCCGAGCTGCGGATCAGTCAGGGGTTGGCCGCCAGCCGGCTGCGGTACGCGCGGGCGATGCGGGAACGGTTGCCGAAGGTGGGTGCGGTGTTTTCGGCCGGGGATATTGGCTACCTGATGTTTCAGACGATCGTGTTCCGCACCGATTTGATCACCGACCCGCAGGTGCTGGGCGCCGTGGACGCGGAGTTGGCGGCCACCGTGGCCAGGTGGCCGTCACTGAGCCAGGGCCGGTTGGCGGCGCAGGTGGACAAGGTGGTGGCTCGCGCTGATGTGGATGCGGTGCGGCGGCGCAAGGAGCGCGTGGCCGGGCGTGAGGTGTGGGTCGCTGAGATGGGGGAGGGGTTGGCGCACATTGAGGGCACGCTGCTGGCCCCGGACGCGCATGCGCTGGACCGGCGGTTGACTGCGTTGGCGGCCACACAGTCGGCGCGCCCGCAGCGACACCCGAGCCGATCCGCCCCGCCCGCCAACGCGCCCAGCGCATCAGCGCGGCGCTGCTCGCGGGTGCGCGGATCATGCTCACACACCGTGGCCGCCAACGCAGTCAACCGCCGGTCCAGCGCATGCGCGTCCGGGGCCAGCAGCGTGCCCTCAATGTGCGCCAA
>NZ_LZMG01000260.1:0-21253 GCF_001673615.1 Mycobacterium sp. 1245499.0 | reverse complement strand
GCTACGTCTTCATCGAGACCAAATCCGGCGTGACGCGCTGCCAGATCAACAGAGACACCGTCGGCTGTGAGGCGCCCTTCACCAACTCCCCGCTGCAGGACGGCGAGCACGCCAACGGCGTCAGCATCAACAGCGGCGGCAAAGTGCAATGGGTGCTGGGCAACCTGGGCGCCATCCCGACGGTCACCATCGACTACAAGACCTACGCGGCGCAGGGCTGGACCATCATCGCCAACGCCGACGGCACCCGCTTCACCAACGACCAGACCAAGCACGGCATGTTCGTCAGCGTCGAGAAGGTCAACACGTTCTAGGGAGCCGAAAGATCAACCGTCCCAGACCAGATGGCCGTCGGGGCGGCGGCGGGCTCCCTCCGCGGGTCGGTGCGGACTGAGCCGGCCGTCGGGCATCAGGTGCCGCACGGGCACCCCGCGGCCCAGCACCGCGACGTCGGCGATCAGCCGCCGGTGACAGCGCCACCAGACGCTCTCGCTGCACATCACCGCCGTGGTGCGCCGGCCCGCATCGGCGAGAACGTCGTCCAGGGCCGCGTCGAACTCGGGCGTCCGGGTGTATGCGGCGTAGGCCCGGAACGCGGCCACCGTCCACCAGCTGTCCGGCTCCGGTTCTCCGGCCGCGATATGCCGGCGCCCGCCGAGGCGGGGCTCCCATCGGTAGCCGATGCTCCCTTGCGGCAGCCAGGATTCCAGGGCCTCGCGGCGCACGTCCGGATTGGTCCGGCTGGCCGGGTAGCGCCGCACGTCCACCACCAGCGCAACCCCCGCCCCGGCAAGCAACTCTGATAGCCGCTCCCGGCCGGCCGCCCCGTGCCCCACCGTCAGCAACACCGGTTCCATACGGACAGCTTGCCCGGGCGGACCGGGGCGCGATCTGAATTGATTATCAAGCCTGCGTTAGTAACCTTGCCGTTGAGTTCGGGAGGGGTGACGATGCGAACGGGATTGATCAGCGGTCGGGCGGGCGACTGACGACGCCATGCAACTGCAATACCTCAGCATCCCGGCGCTGATTGCCGCGGCCGGTGGCGACCCCTGGGCGATCAACGCAAGCTTGCAAGCGGGGAGCCCACTGCAGATTTCCAACCTCGCGGAGGCCTTTCGCAAAGCGGGGCGCTGCACACAAGAGGCCAACGACGCGTTCGAGCAGGCTCGCACCCGGTTCGAGGCCGCCTGGAATCACCGGGATGGCGATCATCCGATCACCGGCTCCGATGAAGTGCAGCGGGTGACGAAGGCCCTTGGGGCACAGTCGCTGCAGATTCCGAAGATCGGCGCGGACCTGGAGAACATCGCCGCGACCTTGGCCGAGGCGCAAAGAACCGCGGCCGGTCAGATCGCGTCGCTGGAAGCCCAGCTGCAGGAACTCGATGAGCTGATCGGCGAAGCCGACGAGATGGAAGACGACGACGACCTCACCCAGGCCGATATCGACGCGCTCGAAGCGTTCATCGCCGGCCGTGAACAAGACGCGATCCGCGACACCAAAACCGCGCTGGCCCGGCTGCAAGCGACGCGCGACGGCTACTCCAAGTCGTTTCAGGATGCGATGGGCACCCTGCACGCCGACGGTTATGACACCGTCGGCCCCCAGGCAGGACCGGCCCCGGCACCGTCCGACCAACCCGGCCCGGCACCGGCCGGCCAGCCCGGCGGGGGTCCCGCGTTGGCCCCGACGAAGGGGGAGGTGGCAACCGGGGCCGCGGGAGCGGTGGCCGGTGGCACCGCCGACGGCGTGCGCCAGGCGACTACGAAGTTGATCGCCGAGTCCCCCGGTACGGGTCCCGGGAAGGCGGATCCGGCGTTGTTGAGGTGGCTGGAAGACACGAGAATCGGCGGGGTCGAAATCCCGGGGTTCTCGCGGATCGGCGGTGTGGTCGGTGCGGCCAGCGCGGTACCGGCCGTCATGTCCGACATCAAAGACGGCAACTCCGTGCCGGAGGCGATCACCCGGGAGACTGTTGGTGTTGCCGCAGGAATGTATGCGGGCGCTGAGTTTGGCGCACTGATCGGTACAGCGATTCCGGTTCCTGTGGCAGGGACCGCGATCGGTCTGGTGACGGGCGCCGTCGTGGGTGCGGGCGCTGCCTTCGTGGCGTCCAAAGGGGTCGAAGTGCTCTGGCAGCCGGTCTCGGACGCGGTCGGGAGTGCGGTGCACGGCGTGGAATCTGTTTTCGGATTCGGGTAGGTCGACGGTGCGATTCGGTGAGTTCGTAGCGGAGAGCGGCGTCGATGTATTCCCGGCCGATCGGTTTGCCGGGTTCGTCGTCGCGGTGGGGCTGCCGCCACGGTGGGAACCCTTCAATTCCGCTGCCGGTGTACGGGTGTGGGCTTGGCGCGACGACCCGCGCATCGACGTGTTCTGCGCCAACGCGGTGTTGACGATGCATCGAGTCCAGGCCCCGCTGGACCCCGCTGAAGTGTTCGTCATGCTATGCGAGCAGCAGTTGCAGACGGCTCCGAGATGTCGTGAACTGCAACGCGAATTCACCGCGGCAGCCGAGGGCGTCGGTATGGTGGGGGCGCTCGCGATGCAAATCGCACATGAGCTCGGCACCATCGACTGCGCGTCACAGTCCCGGATCATCATGGCCGAAAAGGAGACGCTGATAGCCCAGCTGACGGTCACCGCGCTCCACGACTCGCCGGTAGATCGGACCCGGATCTGGCTGACTGCCCGACCGGGTCCGGCGGTAGTTCCGGCCTCCGCCGGTCCTCACCGCCCCCCGGGTAGCGGAACGCGAGAGGGGCACTGATGCCCGGCGGCAAACCAAAGCTCCGCTGGCGCGTGCTGCGCTATTCCTTCGGTGGTGCGTTGTGCCTGATGGCGGTGATCGACTCGGTGGTCGGTGCCCGTTGGTCTCTAGCTCTCGCCGTAGCTGTGGTCGGCGGCGTCATCCTCATCGGTCAGCGCCGGATCCTCCGTGCCGCGGTCAGCCGGACCGGTGACGAGATCGTCTGCCGCTACATCCCCTGGTACGAGGGCAGCGCCTACACCGTGACGCTACTGCTCCTGCTGATGGGCGTCGCCATGGTCGATTTGGGGTTCGCGCCCGGTAATCCGGCGTGGCTCCGGTACGGCGGCTTCCTGCTTCTAAGTGTGACCCCACTAACCGTGTGGGGCGTCGTGCGCATGTGGCGACGTTGTCTTCTGCGTTTCGGCCCGCGGACGTTGACCGTGCGACTGGTCGACCGCGGCAGCGAGCTGACCGAAATCCGGCGCGAACTGGTGCACTCGATCGAGCCCAAGATTGTGCCGAACGGCGTGAGCGGACAGTCACTGCAAGTCGAGATTGCCTATCGCGCAGCGGATCTGACCAGCAAGACGGTGCTGCTCGGTCTCCAATTGAGCGTCCAGCCCATCAACCTTTTTCACGCACTGCTGGCCTGGAAGGACGGCGCCGCCGACGCCCCGAGCGAGCTGTTGGATCGGGTAGAACGAATTCTCCGCGGTCATTCAACGGCCGACGTGTGACGGACCGGTCAGACCTTGGCGCCCAGCCCCGCGATCAGGTTGATCGTCACCGCCAGGACGACCGCCCCGAGGAGGTAGGACAGCAGCGCATGGCGCAAGACCGTCGCCCTGATCGTCGTCAGCCCGATCTCGGTGTCGGACACCTGGTAGGTCATCCCGACGGTGAAGGCCAGGTAGGCGAAGTCTCGGAAGCGCGGCGGCTCGGGGTCGTGGAAGTTGATGCCGCCCGGTTCGTCCGAGTAGTAGAGCCGCGCGTAGTGCACGGTGTACAGCGTGTGCACGGCGACCCAGGACGCGGCGACGGTCAAGATGCCGAAGACGGCGGCGGCCAGGGCTTCGTGGCCCGCGCGTGACCCCGCGGCCACCACGTAGCCGACCCCGCCCAGGCTCGCGACGCTCGCCGACAGGATCACCGCGTCGGCGATCCACCGGGTCGGGTCCTCCCGCGTCGCCCACCGGCAGGTCTGCTCGGCATTCATGCCGAGCACGATGAGCTGCGTCCACACCACGTACGTTCCGGCGGTGACGATCCAGCCGGCCAGCGCAAAACGCCAACCGGCGGTGTTGCCCACCACGACGGCGACGGCCACGCCGAGGGCCACGGAGACCAAGATCCGGACCGCGCCCGTGTCCCGAAACAACTTCACCAGGGAGTCCACCATCTTGACCTAACCACCAAACGCGGGTCGTCGGACCACGTTCGGGCGCTCATCCGCGTCGGCCCGGCCTAGGCATCAGGAGATTGGCAGGTGAGGTCAGTACGATCGGTGCCGTGGCATCCAATGGCCCACGCGACGACTTCCACAACCAGCCGACGCAGCATGGCGACTTCGGTGTGAGCGAACAGCCGCCTACCGGCGAAATTCCGCAACCCGCTCACCCGCCGCAGGGGTCCGAGCAGGCCGACGGCGGCGACCCGTTTGACCAGGAGAGCGAGCCGACCCCCTGGTATCGCAAGCCGGCGATGCTGATCGCCTGGCTGGTCTCCGTCGTGGTCCTGATCGGGCTCATCATCTTCGGCGTCATCGAACTCATCCACGGGCAGACCGGTGGCCACGGCCCCAACACGACGACGAGCACGACGCCGACCACCACCACGACCACGACGACGCCGACGACCACCACGACCACCACCACCACGTCCTCGCCCGGCAGCAGCGCCCAAGAGCCGCCTGCGCAGCAGCCGACGCAACAGCAGCCCACCGGGGGACAGACCCAGCAGCCCTCGCATCGCCACCATCTGCCGCAGCTGCCGCCGGTAATCACCGTTCCGGGGGTGCCGAATCCGGTCACCGTGCCGCCGGGCCTGCGTTAGCGAGTCGCGGCGAGCCCCGTCACGGTTCCATGGCAGCGCGCCGGAGAAGCCCTACACTCGCTGCAATCCACGGTCGCTACGGTGAGGACCACCGTGCGACGGCAACGGGACGACTGACACAGGGGTGCGGGACATGAGCGAGTCGCTCGGCCTATCGATCGGGGTGGCCAACTTGGTAGCGGCCCGCGCGGGCAGCGCTCCGATCACCCGCAGCTCGGTGCTGACCCTGTTCGAGCAGCGGCCCACCGAAGTCGGCCTGCCGGAAGAAAACCCGAACCTGACCGAACCCGGCCTGGTGCTGCGAGGGTTCGTCGAACGCGTCGGCGACCGGGCGCCGTTGGTGGCGGCCGACGGCACCAAGTACCTGGGCGCGGCGTTGACGGTCGAGGCGATCGAAGCGATGGCCCGGGCGGTCGGCTACGGGTCACCGATCACCATCGCCGTGCCCGCCTACTGGTCCGACGCCCAGTTCGCGGCGCTGCGGGAGGAGTTCTTCGCCCAGTCGGATCTGGCGCGCGGCGGGGTGGCACCGATGCTGGTTTCCGACGCCACGGCCGCGCTCGCGGCGCTGCGCGGCACGCCGGGATTCGGGGCCGACGGCGTAATCGCCCTGTGCGACTTCGGCGCCGGCGGCACCACCGTCACGCTGATGGATGCCAAGGCCGGCTTTGCGCCCGTCGGCCCTGCCGCGCGGAACACCGACTTCTCCGGCGATGCGATCGATCAGCTGATCCTCGATCACCTGCTGGCCTCCGACGTCAGCACCGCCATGCTCGGCGGGGCAGCACGGGTCGGGTCGCAGGCGCGCCTGCTCGGTGCCTGCCGGCGCGCGAAGGAGCAACTCTCGACGGCCGCGGTGGGCACCATCGCCGGGGCTTCGGGCGACGGCGCCCAGCTGACCCGCACCGAATTCGAGCAACTGCTCGCCGCGCCGCTGGACCGGTTCCTCACGTCGGTCGACGAGTCGTTGCGCCGCAACGGAATTGCGAACGCCGGGCTGAGCGCCGTGGCGATCACCGGCGGTGGCGCGAACATCCCGCTGCTCAAAGCGCGATTGTCGCAGCGCTTCGGGGTGCCGGTGCACAGCACCGCGCGGCCCGCGCTCAGCGCCGCCCTCGGCGCGGCGGTGCTCGGCCCGCACTACGCGTCGGGCGTCGCCCCGACCGCCGCGGCCGCGGCGGTGGAAACACCGACGGAAATGGTCGGCAACGCCGGGCTCGACATGACCCAGGCCGCCTGGGCCGCCCAAGCCACCGACGTCGACGACGCCCTGGCGTGGTCGCAAGACGCCGACAACGACGAGCCGGTGCCCTACACCGGCCGCGACGCCACCGGCGAATACGCCAACGAGGCAAGGGAATTCGACGACGCGACCGGCAGCCGCTACGCCACCGCCCAGGGGCGGCTGCCCTGGTACAAACGCACGGCGCTGGTGTTGAGCGTGGCCGGAGCGGGCGCGGCCGTGCTGGTGGCCCTGATCTTGGCGATCAATTTGTTGCTCACCAAGTCCACCCCCGTCACCCCGGGGCCTTCGACCAGCCCGGCACCGCCGCAAACGGTCACCATCACCGGACCCAACGACAGCACCACCGTCACGGTGATCCCCGCGCCGCCGCCGCCCACGCAGGCGCCGGCCACCACCACGACGCCCGCGCCGGAGCCGTCGACGACAACCACGACGACGGCGCCGCCGAGCACGACGACCACCACCGCGCCGCCCACCACGACGTCGCAGGCGACCACCACCGCGGCGCCGACGACCACCCGCACGCGGCCGTTCCCGCCCATCTTTCAACCGCCGTTCGGGCACTGACGAGCCGAATTACGCCCGGGCCGCCAAAGACCCCCGGCAAAAGGTCATTTAGCGAAATTTGGTGGCGCTCATCACTTCGACAGGCGTCACATTGGGTGAGTGGGTACTAATCAGCAGGCCAGAGGCACCGGTGAACTGCCAAGTTAGGGCAGCCTTTCTCGCGCTGAAAGCCGCGGAGATGTAACTATGAGCGGGGCTTAAGCAGGCAAATAAGCACAGCCGAATTTATCTATGCATTGGGGAGACCTTCTGTGACAACGCAGATGCTCATCAGGCTGATCGTGGGCATGGGCATGACGCTGGTCGTGGCCGCACTCGCCGCACGGCGTGTCCTGTGGCTGTTCAAGCTGATCACGTCCGGCAAGCCGGCCCCGGGACACACCGACGAGCCGGCCAAACGCGTCTGGGCCGAGGTCTCCGAGGTGTTCGGTCAGCGCAAGCTGCTGAAGTGGTCGATCCCCGGCCTGGCGCACTTCTTCACCATGTGGGGATTCTTCATCCTGCTCACGGTCTACATCGAGGCCTACGGGCTGCTGTTCCAGGACAACTTCCACATCCCGATCATCGGTCGCTGGGACGTGCTGGGCTTCCTGCAGGACTTCTTCGCGACCGCGGTCTTCCTCGGCATCGTCACCTTCGCCATCATCCGGTTGATGCGCAGCCCGAAGGAGATCGGACGTCAGTCACGGTTCTACGGCTCGCACACCGGCGGTGCCTGGCTGGTGCTGTTCATGATCTTCAACGTCGTCTTCACCTACGTGTTCGTGCGCGGAGCCGCGGTCAACAACGGCACGCTGCCCTACGGCAACGGCGCCTTCCTGTCACAGCTGTTCGGCGCCATCCTGCGCCCGCTGGGTCAGCCCGCCAACGAGATCATCGAGACGACGGCGCTGCTGCTGCACATCTTGGTCATGTTGGCGTTCCTGATCATCGTGCTGCACTCCAAGCACATGCACATCTTCACGGCGCCCATCAACGTCATCTTCAAGCGGCTGCCCAACGGCCTGGGCCCGCTGCTGCCGCTGGAGCACGACGGCAAACCGATCGACTTCGAAAACCCGCCGGACGACGCCGAATTCGGCCGCGGCAAGATCGAGGACTTCAGCTGGAAGGCCATGCTGGACTTCGCCACTTGTACCGAGTGCGGGCGCTGCCAGTCCCAGTGCCCGGCGTGGAACACCGGCAAGCCGCTGTCGCCCAAGCTCGTCATCATGGACCTGCGCGACCACTGGATGGCCAAGGCGCCCTACATCCTCGGTGACAAGGAGAGCCCGCTCGAGAGCACACCGGAGGGCGGAGTCGGCGAGAAGCTGTCCGGCGAGAAGCACGCCGAGGTCCACCACGTGCCCGAGTCGGGCTTCGGCCGCGTCATGGGGTCCGGCCCCGAGCAGGCCACCCGGCCGCTGGTGGGCACCGAGGAACAGGGCGGCGTCATCGACCCCGACGTGCTGTGGTCCTGCGTGTCCTGCGGCGCCTGCGTCGAGCAGTGCCCGGTGGACATCGAGCATGTCGATCACATCATCGACATGCGCCGCTACCAGGTGATGATGGAATCCGAGTTCCCCTCGGAGCTGTCGGTGCTGTTCAAGAACCTGGAAACCAAGGGCAACCCGTGGGGCCAGAACGCGTCGGACCGCACCAGCTGGATCGACGAGGTCGACTTCGACGTGCCGGTCTACGGCGAGGACGTCGACAGCTTCGACGGCTACGAGTACCTGTTCTGGGTGGGTTGCGCCGGCGCCTACGACGACAAGGCCAAGAAGACCACCAAGGCCGTCGCCGAGCTGCTGGCCATCGCCGGGGTGAAGTACCTGGTGCTCGGCACCGGCGAGACCTGCAACGGCGACTCCGCGCGCCGCTCGGGCAACGAGTTTCTGTTCCAGCAGCTCGCCCAGCAGGCCGTCGAGACGCTGGACGGACTGTTCGAGGGCGTGGAAACCGTCGACCGCAAGATCGTCGTCACCTGCCCGCACTGCTTCAACACCCTGGGCCGCGAGTACCGCCAGCTCGGCGCGAACTACTCGGTGCTGCACCACACCCAGCTGCTCAACCGCCTGATCCGGGACAACAAGCTGGTGCCGGTAACGCCGGTGTCCCAGGACATCACCTATCACGATCCCTGCTACCTGGGCCGGCACAACAAGGTCTACGAGGCGCCGCGTGAGCTGATCGGGGCCGCGGGGGCGAACCTGACCGAGATGCCACGCCATGCCGAGCGCAGCTTCTGCTGCGGCGCCGGCGGCGCGCGGATGTGGATGGAAGAGCACATCGGCAAGCGCATCAACCACGAACGCGTCGACGAGGCGCTGGCCACCGGGGCCGCCACCATCGCCACCGGCTGCCCCTTCTGCCGAGTGATGGTGACCGACGGTGTCAACGACCGTCAGGAAGAGGCCGGCCGCAGCGGTGTCGAGGTGCTCGATGTCGCGCAGATCCTGCTGGGATCCCTCGAGTACGACAAGGCGACGCTGCCGGAGAAGGGCACGGCCGCCAAGGAGGCCTCCGAAAGGGCCGAAGCGCGCGCGGCCGAGGCGCCCAAGGCCTCGACGGCCACCGCGACCGCACCCGCCGAGGCACCGGCCGAGGAGACACCCGCCGAGGAGGCACCCGCCGAGCCGGCCCCGAAGGCGCAGACCGCGGCCGCCCCCGCCAAGGGGCTGGGCATCGCCGGTGGGGCGAAGAAGCCGGGCGCCAAGAAGGCGGCGGCCGCATCGGCCGCAGAGGCCAAGGCGGACACCGCCGCACCCGTGAAGGGGCTGGGCATCGCCGGCGGCGCCAAGCGACCCGGCGCGAAGAAGGCCGCACCGGCCGCCGAGGCCGCCAAGACCGAGGCACCGGCCGAAGGCGGCGAAGCCAAGGCACCCGCCGCCCCGGTCAAGGGTCTGGGGCTGGCCGCGGGCGCCAAGCGACCCGGCGCCAAGAAGGCGGCACCGGCCGCCGCCAAGGCAGAGACGCCCAAGGCCGAAACCACGTCGGAAGCGGCCCCCGAAGCCGAGACCGAGACCAAGGCCGAAGCCAAGGCACCCGCGGCGCCGGTCAAGGGGCTGGGCATCGCCGCGGGCGCCAAGCGACCCGGCGCCAAGAAGGCGGCACCGGCGGCTGCCAAGGCCGAGGCCCCCAAGGCGGAAGCACCTGAAGCGGAAGCGCCCAAGGCGGAGGCTGCCAAGGCCGAAGCCGAGCCGGCGCCGAAAGCGGAGCCGGCAAAGGAGACCAACGGCGACGATGCACCGGCGCAGCCGCCGGTCAAAGGCCTGGGCATCGCCCGTGGGGCACGTCCCCCGGGCAAGCGCTGACCTGCGTCTTTGCCGCTTGACAGCAAATTTCAGTGGACAGTGATGGCACCATTAGTGGTGTGACCACCCATCACCTGCCCCTGCACGCGTCGGCTCATCACCGGCCGCAACGCAGTTTTGCGCAGTCGTCGAAGCTCCAGGACGTCCTGTACGAAATCCGCGGGCCGGTGCACGCCCAGGCCGCGCGGCTGGAGGCCGAGGGGCATCGCATCCTCAAGCTCAACATCGGCAACCCGGCGCCGTTCGGCTTCGAGGCGCCCGACGTGATCATGCGCGACATGATTCAGGCCCTGCCGTACGCCCAGGGCTACTCCGACTCGCAGGGCATCCTGCCCGCCCGCCGGGCCGTGGTGACCCGCTACGAGTTGGTCGACGGATTTCCCCGCTTCGACGTCGACGACGTCTATCTGGGCAACGGGGTGTCCGAGCTGATCACCATGACCCTGCAGGCCCTGCTCGACAACGGCGACGAGGTGCTGATCCCGTCGCCGGACTACCCGCTGTGGACGGCGTCGACCTCCCTGGCGGGCGGCACGCCCGTGCACTACCTGTGCGACGAGACGCAGGGCTGGCAGCCCGACATCGCCGACATGGAGTCCAAGATCACCGAGCGGACCAAGGCGCTGGTGGTGATCAACCCGAACAACCCGACCGGCGCGGTCTACACCAGCGAAGTCCTCACCCAGATAGTCGATCTGGCGCGCAAGCACGAGCTGCTGCTGCTCGCCGACGAGATCTACGACAAGATCCTCTACGACGACGCCAAGCACATCAACCTCGCCACGCTGGCGCCGGACATGCTGTGCCTGACCTTCAACGGCCTGTCCAAGGCCTACCGGGTGGCCGGCTATCGGGCCGGCTGGCTGGCAATCACCGGGCCCAAGGACCACGCCAGCAGCTTCATTGAGGGAATCAACCTGCTGGCCAATATGCGCCTGTGCCCCAATGTTCCGGCGCAGCACGCGATCCAGGTGGCCCTGGGCGGCTATCAGAGCATCGACGACCTGGTGCTGCCCGGCGGCCGGTTGCTCGAGCAACGCGACGTCGCATGGACCAAGCTCAACGAGATTCCGGGCGTGTCCTGCGTCAAGCCGGCCGGTGCGCTTTATGCGTTCCCCCGGCTGGACCCCGAGGTCTATGACATCGACGACGACGAACAGCTCGTCCTCGATCTGCTGCTGCAGGAAAAGATTCTGGTCACCCAGGGGACCGGCTTCAATTGGCCGGCACCGGATCACCTGCGCATCGTGACGCTGCCGTGGGCCCGCGATCTGGCGGCCGCGATCGAGCGGTTGGGCAATTTCCTGGTCGGCTATCGACCGTAGGCACCGGCGCGGGCGCCTCTAGTCTCGACCGGGTGACCCACTCGCACTCGCACAGCCTGCCGCCGGGCCCGTCCGCCGTCGATCCGTTGCCCGCCAGGATCGTCGTGGGGTTGTTGGTCGCGATCGGCGTCGCGGTCGCCGTCGGGGCGATCGTGTTGTGGCCCAGCCGGCAGCACGTCGACATCCCGATGCCGCTGCAGAACGCCGCCGGCGGCGCGGTGAGCACGCAGGCCGGGCACGTGCTGTCCAGCGGGATGGGCGACTGCGGCAGCGCGTCGGTCAGCCAGGTGCTCACCGGCGCGCCGCAACAGGCGCCGCCCGGCGCCGGACGCTGCGTGCTGACCCAGGTGTCGATCGACTCCGGCCCCAACGCCGGCGCCCAGACGCTGCTGGAGTCCTCCCCCGGCCCGGGACAGCCGAAATTCGCGGTGGGCGACCGCATTCGGCTCGTCCGCCAGGTCGATGACCAGGGCGCCACCAGCTACGCGTTCTACGACTTCGAACGTGGTTGGGCGCTCGCCGGTTTGGCGATCGCGTTCGCGGTGGTGATCGTGGCGGTGGCGCGGTGGCGCGGGCTGCTGGCCCTGGTGGGCATCGTGGTCGCGTTCGTGGTTTTGGTGACGTTTTTGCTGCCGGCGCTGCGCGACGGCGCGCCGGCGGTGCCGGTGGCGCTGGTCGCGTCGGCGGCCATCCTGTACGCGGTCATCTACCTCGCCCACGGGGTCAACCTGCGGACCAGCGCCGCCCTGCTGGGCACCCTGGCGGCCCTGTTGCTGGCCGCCGGATTATCCTGGGCGGCAATACAATTGGCGCAGCTGACCGGCTTGTCCGACGAGCAGAATAGCACGGTCAGCGCGTATCTGGGCAACGTGTCGATCGGCGGCCTGCTGCTGGCCGGCTTCATCATCGGGTCGCTCGGTGTACTCAACGACGTGACGGTGACCCAGGCCTCGACGGTGTTCGAGCTCGCCCACCTCGGCGGCTCGCGGCGGGCGATCTTCGTCGGCGCCATTCGGGTGGGGCGCGATCACATCGCCAGCACCGTCTACACCCTGGTGCTGGCTTACGCGGGTAGTTCGCTGCCGCTGCTGTTGCTGTTCAGCGTGGCCAACCGCTCGTTGACCGACGTGTTGACCAGCGAGAGCGTGGCCATCGAGATCGCCCGCTCCGCGGTGGGCGGCATGGCGTTGGCGTTGTCGGTACCGCTGACGACGGCGATCGCCGCGGTGCTGGCCAAACCTACTGAAAATGGCTCCGCTCCAACAGATCCAGCAGATAGCCGCCGTAGCCGGACTTGAGCAGGCTCTGGGCGCGCTCGGCCAGCTCGTCGTCGGTGATCCAGCCACGCCGCCACGCCACTTCCTCGGGCACGCTGACCTTCAGGCCCTGGCGGCGTTCCAGGGTGCGCACGAAGTCGCTGGCATCCAGCAGCGAGTCGAACGTCCCGGTGTCCAGCCAGGCCGTGCCGCGGGCCATCACCTCGACCGAGAGCCGGCCCCGGTTCAGGTAGATCTGGTTGACCTCGGTGATCTCGTACTCGCCGCGCGCCGATTTCTTGAGACCCTTGGCGATTTCGATCACGTCGTTGTCGTAGAAGTACAAACCCGGCACCGCGTAATTGGATTTCGGTGTCTTGGGCTTCTCCTCCAGCGACAGCGCCCTGCCGTCGTCGCTGAATTCGACGACACCGTAGGCCGACGGGTTGGCCACCCAGTACGCGAAAACCGCTCCGCCGCTGATGGATTGAAAGCGGCTCAGGCTGGTACCCAGGCCCGGGCCGTAGAAGATGTTGTCGCCCAACACCAATGCCACCGGCTCGTTGCCGATGTGGTCGGCACCCAGCACGAACGCCTGGGCCAGGCCGTCGGGCTTTTCCTGCGTCACGTAGGTGATGTTGACGCCGAATTGCGAGCCGTCGGCCAGCAGCCGCTGGAAGCCCGCCGCGTCGTGCGGGGTGGTGATCACCAGGATGTCGCGGATGCCGGCCATCATCAGGGTGGACAGGGGGTAGTAGACCATCGGTTTGTCGTAGACCGGCAGCAACTGCTTGCTGATGCCCGTGGTGATGGGATGCAGGCGGGTGCCCGACCCGCCGGCCAGGATGATTCCGCGCATGGATAGCTCCTAATGCCTTGATCGGCCCTACTCGACGGCGTCGGACGCGGTGAGCTCGGTGGCCGCCAGCGCCGAGCCCAGGCTGTCGTGCCGGAACACCGAGGTGACGTGGTCGCGCACGACGCGAAACGCCAACGCGTTGGTGGCCGCCTCCGGACCGTCGGGGCTGGTCGCTTTCTGTTCGGCGACGACGATGCCGTCGTGCACGTACAGCTGGCCGAGCTGGGTGCTCGCCCGGTGCGAGCCGGCCCAGCTGCGCAGCGCCTCGTGGCCTTGTGCGGCTCCGTGCGCGTCGCCAATCTCGATGTCATCGCTGGACAGCGCGGTCAACGTCTCGAGGTCTGCGGCGTTGAGGGCGTCATGCCATGCCAGAACGGTGGCGATCTCCGATGTGGTCATGGTGTGCAAATTACCGTGCGGCCCCGCGGCTAGAGAGGCGTACTGTCCAACCAGCGCTTCCACACGCCGTCGTCGCCGAACAGCTCGACGCCCGTGTCGGCCACCGGCCGCCGGCGCAGGATCGCCAGCAGCAGCTCGGTCGCGCCCCCGCGCAGCGCGGCGCTGCCCTTGCCGTGCTGGTGTGACCAGGCGACCCGGCCGTCTTCGACGGTGATCGTCCATTCGCCGGCCTCCCCCAGCGCGGGATCGGTGGCGTGCAGGTGCAGGGTGTCACCCTCCTCGAGCGGAAGCGGCGCGCCCTGGGCGCCCGCCTGGATCGCCACCCGCTCCAGCCATTCGGTGATGCCGTCGGCCGCCACCTCGGCGTCCAGGGTGTATTCGGCGCCCAGCGCGATCGCCGCGTCGGCCCGATGCACCGCGACCTCGTGCAACCGGCGCCGGATCCACCAGTTCGCCGGGCGCGACCCCAGAAACGTCCAGACCGGCGTTTGGACCCCGGTCAGTTCGACGGCGTCGATCAGCCGCTGGGCGCCGCCGTGCAGCCACGGGATGGCACCGGCGGGATCCGGCGGCGGCTTGCCGCCCTCCACCGTGCGGGGGTCGAGGTAGCTGTCGAGGCGCTGACTCACGATCTGCGCCGCCCAGCGATCGCCGCGCCCGACGTGGCGGAAGAGCTGGCGCAGGGTCCAGTCCGGGCAGGTGGGGACCGGCGTGGACTCGTCGACATCGCGGAAGAGCTCCCCGAAGGCCCGGTTCTCGTCGAGGAATTTTCCGGCATAGTCCACGCGGGTCAGGCTACTCGCCGGGCCGCGCGCCCGGCGGTCCCGCGTGCCTTGCGGCGACACCGGCGCGCACTGCAGACTTGTCGTCGATGTCCGGCCCGCCGAATGCCCTTGTCCCCGAGAGGTGCTCATGCCCGACGCCAATGTGAGCCTTCCGGTCGCCCGCACGGCGATCCGCGAGTTCTGGGAGCGCGAGGGTGCGCAATACGACCAGCGGGCCGCCCACGGCATCTCCTCGGAACCCGAACGTCGACGGTGGACGGACGCCCTGAGTCCGATCCCGCCGGCTTCCCGCGTGCTCGACGTCGCCACGGGCACCGGCTTTGTCGCGCTGTTGCTGGCCGAGCTGGGCCACCAGGTGACCGGCGTCGACGCATCCGAGGCCATGTTGGCGCACGCTCGCGCCAAGGCCGCCGACGGCCGGGTGGCGGTCACGTTCGTCGAGGGCGTGACCGAGAAGCTGCCGTTCGCCGACGCCAGTTTCGATGCCGTGACGGCCCGGCACTTCATCTGGACGGTGCTCGAGCCGCGGCGGGCCTTCGCCGAATGGCGCCGGGTGCTGGCCCCGCGTGGGCTGGTGATCGCCGACATTTCGCTGAATCCCCATGTGGCCGGGCATCACTACGCCGACGACGTCGCTGCCAGCCTGCCATTCCGCGAGATCCCGGATCCGGCACCGGTTGTCGACGCGCTGCGCTCGGCCGGGTTCGACGACGTCGACGTCGAGCTCTTCGACGACGGCGGCGAATACCCCCGCGCGGTGCTGTACGCCCGCACATGTTCGACTGAACCTGTTGTGCGGCAAGCTAATTGACATCGCGCGGCATGCGCGCCGGCATCCGACGGTGAATCGTTTGCGTTCAATCTGATTCCAACCGTCGCCGGCCGCGGGAAACCGCGCTGAGCTGGGCGGGCGCCGCGGATGATCCCGGCGGCGAGAAGGGCTGCGCTCGACCGGGACCCGGCACGGCAACGAAGATGGGGCGCGCGGGCGATCGTCGTCGCTGCGGTCTCTTTGTGCCCCACTCGCGCCGCTCATTTCGCCCGTCACGACGCTTGCGCGTGGACCCGGCCGGCCGACCATCGGAGACCCTCAATGACGATCGCAGCGCAGGGCAGCACCGATCTTTCGGCCCCGTCCGGCGGCGCGGAAGCCGGACCCGGCATGCGCAGGGTGGCCCTGGCCAGCCTCGCCGGCAGCGTGCTGGAGTGGTACGACTTCTTCCTCTACGGCTTCGCGGCCACCCTGGTCTTCGGTCCGCTGTTCTTCCCGCGCGCCTCCTCGACGGCCGGAGTGCTTGCCGCGCTTGGCACTTTCGCCGTCGGCTTCGTCGCCCGGCCGCTGGGCGGCGTGTTGTTCGGGCACCTGGGCGATCGCCTTGGGCGCAAGAAGATGCTGGTGGCCACGCTGTTGATCATGGGGATCCCGTCCTTTCTGATCGGACTGCTCCCCAGCTACGCCGCGATCGGCTGGGCGGCGCCCGCCCTGCTGGTGCTGTTGCGTTTCCTGCAGGGCGTCGGGCTGGGCGGTGAGTGGGCCGGGGCGGTGCTGGTGGTCACCGAGACCAGCCCCCAACACCGCAGCGGCTTTTGGGGATCGCTGGTGCAGACGGGCTCGGCCGTGGGCCAGGGGTTGGCCACCGGATCGCTGTTCATCCTGGCCTCGACGCTCAGCGAGCACAGCTTCGTAACGTGGGGCTGGCGGGTGCCGTTCCTGTTCGGCCTCGCGCTCGGTGTCGTGGGCCTGTTCATCCGGTTGCGGGTGATCGAGTCACCCGAGTTCACCGCGCTGCGGCGCAGCGGCGAGCTGTCACCGTTCCCGTTGCGCGAGGCGGTTCGCCAGCACGGCCGCACGATGCTGATCTGCTTTGCGGTCTATCTCGGCGGCGTGACGGTCCCGTTCTTCATCGAGACCGTGTTCCTCACCGGCTACGGCACCAAAACCCTTGGCCTGCCGTCATTTTCGGTGCTGCTGGGCATCTCGGCCGTGCACGTCACCGTGTTCTGGGCGTTGACCGTACTGGGCGGTTGGCTCGCCGATCGCTACGGCGCAGACAAGGTGATCCGCGACGGCCTGCTCGCACTGCTGACGCTGCCCGCGGCGGGGCTGCTGGGGGTGCTGGCCGCCTCGGCGACGCTGCCGTCGCTGCTGACAACCGAGGTGCTGATCGGCGCGCCGCTGTGGGTCGTCTGGGGCGCGCTGCCCAAATACCTCGCCGAGTCCTTCCCCGCCCGGGTGCGCTACACCGGAATGTCGTTGTCCGGCCAGAGCTCCACCATCATCGGCGGGCTCATTCCGCTGCTGCTCACCTCGGTGGTGGCCCACTACGGCGGGGCGTTGTGGCCGGTCGCGGTGACCACCACCGCCGTGGCGGCTATCGGCCTGGTCGCGTCGCAGCTGGGCTCACCGGCCCACGCCCGCGAGCGGGTGTCAGGCAGCCCCGAAGAACTCGCCCTCTAGCGGCTCCGAGCGGCGTCCGTCGGGCCCCACCGGGATGTCGCCGACCAGCGTGATGCGGTGCAGCACCCGCTCCTGGCCCAGGTGCTCGTAATCGCGCGGGGCGAGGTGCAGCGTGGCCCGATTGTCCCAGAACGCAACGCTTCCCGGCTCCCACTTGAACCGGACCGAGTACTCCGGCCGGGCGATCTGCTCGAACAACAGGTCCAGGACGTACCGGCTTTCCCGGGGCGACAGGTCGACGATCTCCCGGGTGAAGAACTGATTGACGTAGACCACCTTCTCGCCGGTCTCGGGATGCACCCGCACCACCGGATGGATCGACGCCAGCGGATTGCTGCGCACCAGGTCCCCGATCTTGGCGCCGCTGCGCTCGAAGGACAAGGTGGCGCCGAACCGGTGCTCGGCGCGCAGCCCGTCGATGAATTCGCGAATCAACGGGGAAAGGCCTTGGTAGACGGCCGCCACATTGGTGAACAGCGTGTCACCGCCGAAGGGCGGGACCACTTCGGCGCGCAGTATCGAATGCGACGGCGGGTTGATCAGAGGTGTCACATCGGCATGCCAGTTGGGGCCGTTCCAGCCCTCCTTATGCCGGTACTCCGAACCGTACCGGCGGTCGTAGGCTGACGGCGACACGGTATGGATCTGCGGGAAACCCTCGGGCGCGGAATCGCCTTCGTAGGGATGGGCCGAGGTGACCTCTCCGAATTGGGCACCGAAAGCGATCTGCGTGGCGTGGTCGAGTTCCTGGTCGCGGAAGAACACCACCTTCCACCTGTGCAGGGCCGACCGGATGACGGCCTTTTCCGCTTCGCTCAGCGGCGCGGCCAGGTCGACGCCGTCGATCACGGCCCCCGTCCAGCCCGACAGCGGAACGACTTCGATATTGGTTTCGGTGGCAGCGGTCGTCGTCAAATCGCTCAATCCTGTCAAGTGTTTGAAAATGCATGCGGTATAGCCTTTTTGAGGCTATCGACAATGCCACCACCGGCAAGCGTTTGTATCGTGCTGAAGGAAAGCCCGCAGCGCTCGGCGTCAGGGCCGCGGCGCGCCCAGGCGGTAGACCCGCCAGCCCGCCCGCTGCCAGCGGGCGGCGTCCAGGCAGTTGCGGCCGTCCACGACGACGCGGGCGCGGACCCGGTCGGCCAAATCGTCGGGATCCATGTCGACGAACTGGCGCCATTCGGTGAGCACCAGCACCGCATCGGCGCGCTCGCAGGCCTCTTCGACCGAAACCGCGTAGTTCAGCGTCGGGAATAGTCGCTGCGCGTTGTCCAGGGCCTTGGGGTCATAGACGTTGACGGCGGCCCCGTTGAGCTGCAGCTGGCCCGCGACGTTGAGCGCGGGTGAGTCACGCACATCGTCGGATTCGGGTTTGAAGGCGGCACCGAGGACGGCGATGTTGGCGCCCAGCAGCGAGCCGCCGCAGGCCGCGCTGGCCAGTTCTACCATTCGGGTGCGGCGGCGCATGTTGATGCTGTCGACCTCGCGCAGGAACGTCAGCGCCTGGTCGGCGCCCAGCTCGCCGGCGCGCGCCATGAAGGCCCGGATGTCCTTGGGCAGGCAGCCTCCGCCGAAACCCAAACCGGCATTGAGGAATTGGCGTCCGATCCGTGGGTCGTAGCCGAGCGCATCGGCCAGCAGGCTGACGTCCGCGCCGGCCGCCTCGCACACCTCGGAAATGGCGTTGATGAACGAAATCTTCGTTGCCAGAAAGGCATTGGCGGAAACCTTGACCAGCTCCGCGGTCTGCAGATCCGTCACCAGGAACGGCACCCCGGCGTCGAGCAGCGGACCGTACAACTCGCGAACGGCGGCCTCGGCGCGCGTCGAATCCGGTTTGATGCCCAGCACGATCCGGTCCGGGTTGAGCGTGTCCTGCACGGCGTAGCCTTCGCGAAGGAACTCCGGGTTCCAAGCGATTTCGACGTCGACCCCTTGGGGAGCCAGCCCGGCGGCCCGCTGGTTGAGCTCGGCCGCGGTGCCCACCGGGACCGTCGACTTGCCGACCAGCACCGCCGAGGTCGTCAGCCGCGGCACCAGCGCATCGATGACGGCATACACGTGGCGCAGATCAGCGCCGTATTCGCCCTTCTTCTGCGGGGTGCCCACGCCCAGGAAGTGCACGTCGGCGAAGTCGGCCGCCGCGTCGTAGTCGGTGCTGAACCGTAGCCGGCCGGCGGCCAGGTTCTCCTGCAACAACTTTCGCAGGCCCGGCTCGTAGAAGGGGATGTCGCCCCCGGCGAGCTTGGCCACCTTGCCGGGGTCGATGTCGATCCCGAGCACGTCGTGTCCCAGAGCCGCCATCCCAACCGCGTGGGTGGCACCGAGGTAACCCGTGCCGAACACGGTGCATCGCATACAACCGGTGTAGGCGGCCCCGATGAGCTGACTGCATCGCAGGGCTAATCGGGAGGCAAACGGCAGATGACAGATGGCTGCCGTCAGGCCCTAGTCGCTCGCTGGGGGTTAGTGGCGACCGAAGCCGCCGTGACCTCCGCCGAAGCCGGGGAAGCCGCCACCGCCGCCGCCGCCGTGGCCACCGCCGCCGCCGGGGAGTCCGGGGAAGCCGCCGCCGCCACCACCGTGTCCGCCGCCACCGTGCGGCCCGTCGTCACCGCCGCCGTGCGGACCGAAGCCGCCTCCGGGAGGTCCGCCGAAGCCCGGCCCGCCAAGGCCCGGGATCGGCAGCGGGATGGGCACCGGGATAGGCGCCACCGCGGGCGGAGGGGGCGGCGGAGCCACCGGCACCGGCGCGGGAGCCTCCGGCACCGGCACGGGTGCGGGAGCCGCCGGCGCGGGCGCGGGCGCCTCGGGGGCTGGAGCGGGCGCAGGGGCGGCCGCCGGAGCTGGAGCGGGCGCCTCGGGCGCCGGAGCGGGTGCCGCGGGCGCGGGTGCCTGCTCGGGAGCGGGAGCCGCGGGCGCCGGGGCCGGCCGGGTGGGCGCCACCACGACGTTCTGATTAGGGCTGGGCCGCACGTTGGCCGTCGGCCGGATGGCGATGGCCAACGACACGACCAGCGCCACCACGCCGATGACGAAGATCGCCGCCACCGCGCTTCCGACCAGCCGGAACGAGCTGCGCTCGTGGTAGTCCGCGTCGACCAGCGCCGTCGCGGCGGTCTGCGAGCCGGTGAAGAACTCGTCGGGATCGTCGGGCACGGCGCTGTAGGCGAGTCCGTCCGCGCCGGCCTCACCCGGGGTTTCGAAGTAGCCCGGCGCAACGGCCAACGGGTTGATCGCGCCGGTGCCGGGATCCTGCGCGTAGGCCAGGGCCGCGGTGGACGACGAGAACAGCGGGGCGTTCGCCGACGCCAGCGCCGCGCCGCGGGCCAGGGCCGTGTCCGGCTCCTCGGGCGCCGTCAGCGGCAGCGTGGTCGCCGCCTCGAGGGCGGGCTTGATCATCGGGATGTCGATGCCGGAGCCGACGACGAACACGGCGTCCGGGCGCGTCTCCAAGTTCTCCGCGCTGGACACCATCGCGGCCAGCTGGGCGACGGCCGCCTCGTCGTCGGCGGGCAGGGCCTGCCGCTGGACGTCGGCGACGGATCCGTCGGCGCTGTTGACGACCGCCAGCGTCGCGGTGTCGGGCTCGATGTAAAGCAGCGCCGTATTCGCGTAGTTGGTCTGGTGACCAACCGCCTGCGCCAGCGCGGCCGCGGCCAAAAAGGCGGAGACGAGCATCACATTTTCGACCTTGTGGGCCGCCAGCTTGTCGCGCAGCGCGGCGGCCTCGAGCGGGTCGGTGAACGTGACGCCGGTCGACGCCAGTTGATAGCCGCCCTCTGCCGCGCCCTGACGGGTCCCCAAGATGGCCGAAACTACCTGGTCCGAGGCGGTTACCGTTGCTGCATCGGCAGCGGCGGCGACGTCGAAATTGTCTTCGTCGACGGTCGCGCCGTCGCCGTTTTCCCCCTCGACCAGCACCATCCGGACTGCCGTCGGCGCCATCGACACACCAAGTACGGTGTCCAAAGCTCCTCCAATAGTCGGTTGCTAGCCAATAACGGTGAGGGCGGGCTCGTCGCACGAATTGGTGGCGCGAGAGATCGCTTGGTCCCCACCGTTATTCCCCTAGTAACCCGATTTTACGCTCGTTCGCCGCCGCGGGGGTGGCCCGGGACCGGGCCTCGGCCGGCCTACGGGGACGGAATCCCAGGCCCCAGATGGCGGTGCAGCCAGTCGTCGTAGTAGGTGATGCGCGGTCCCACCGGATCGGCCCGCAGCAGCGGATCGAGGATGGCCCCGCTCAGCGTGA
>NZ_LZMG01000259.1:0-29343 GCF_001673615.1 Mycobacterium sp. 1245499.0 | reverse complement strand
GTGACTGGCGGGGCATGCTGCAGGGCCCCTGGGCGGGATCGATGCAGAACATGCACCCGCAACTGGGCGCGGCGGTCATCGACCACTCCACCTTCTTTCGCGAGCGCTGGCCGCGCCTGCTGCGCTCGCTCTATCCCATCGGGGGTGTCGTCTTCGACGGGGACCGCGCGCCCGTCACCGGCGCCGAGGTCCGCGACTATCACACCGACATCAAGGGGGTCGACGAACAGGGCCGGCGCTACCACGCGTTGAACCCCGACGTCTTCTATTGGGCGCACGCCACCTTCTTCATGGGCACCATTCACGTCGCCGAGCGATTCTGCGGCGGAATCACCGAGGAGCAAAAGCGCCAGCTGTTCGACGAACACGTCGAGTGGTACCGCATGTACGGCATGAGCATGCGGCCGGTGCCGAAGTCGTGGGAAGAGTTCCAGGTCTATTGGGACCACATGTGCCGCAACGTGCTGGAGAGCAACTGGGCGGCGCGGGCCGTGCTCGACCTGACCGAGTTACCGAAACCCCCCTTCGCGCAATGGATTCCGGACGCGCTATGGGCGGCCCAGCGCAAACTGCTGGCGCCGTTTTTCGTCTGGGTGACGGTCGGCCTGTACGACCCGCCGGTGCGCGAGCTGATGGGCTACCGGTGGTCGGCCCGCGACGAATGGTTGCACCGGCGCTTCGGTGACCTCGTTCGCGGGGTGTTTGCCCTGGTGCCGAGCAGGTACCGCAAGCACCCGCGGGCGCGCGCCGGTCTGGACCGCGCCAGCGGGCGGATCCCCGTCGATACGCCGCTGGTGCAGACGCCGGCGCGCAATCTGCCGCCCGAAGACGAGCGCGGCAACCCCAAGCACTACTGCCCGATGGTCTCCTGAGCCGCTTGGGCGATGGACGCGCTACGCGTGGGCGTGACCGTGGACCTCTTCCAGGCCCGCCTGGTGCACGTGCGCGTGGGTGTGTTCGGTCCCGTCGGCGTGAGCGTGTGAGTGTTCGTGCTCGACGTGCTCGTGCTCGTGGGTGGTGTGCGCGTGGGCGTGGGTGACGTCGCCGTGCTGGTGTTCGTGCGCGTGCGGCGCCTCGTGAGTGTGCTGTTCGCTCATCGCTGTTCCCTCCTTGGGTGAAATGCCTTGTGGCTGCTGCCCGCTCAGCGTGCGGTGCTGTGCCGCCGCTTTGGGGACTCGGCGACGGCCGTCAGCCCGCCGTCGCCGCGGTGGTGACCGGGAACCCCGGGGCCGGCGTGCTCGGCGTTGAACACCGCATCGATGACGAGTTGACGGACGTGGTCGTTTTCCAGGCTGTAGAAAATCGTCGTGCCCTCCCGGCGGGTGCGGACCAGCCGGGCCATCCGCAGCTTCGCGAGGTGCTGGGAAACCGACGGCGCCGGCTTGCCCACGTGCTCGGCGAGTTCGTTGACCGACATCTCGTGGTCGGTCAACGACCAGAGCACCTGCACGCGCGTGGCGTCGGCGAGCATCCGGAAAACCTCGACGACCAGGCTGGCCTGGTCGTCCGGCAGCCGGCCTTTGCCACTATCTGCATGCATACGCAAATATTAGCGAAGCCCGGTCGGGCTGCCAAGGACACGGTTCAGCAGGACGGGATGACCGTCGCCCGCCGTCCGCCGTTGCGCTCGTTCCAGAACCGGTAGACCTCGACGGCGTCGTCGTTGGGCTCGTAGCGCATCGGCAGGCGGCGCCGGTCCCATGGCTTCGCGAATTCGTCGTAGAACGTGGACAATTCGAAATACTTGCGGTCGTCCAGGTAGTACTGCTCGTAGGTCTCACGGGTGGTCAGGAAAACCACTTCTTTGGGGGAGCAGTAGTACAGCGAGCCCAGGCACATCGGGCACGGGTGGGCGAGCACGTAGATGGTGGCATCGACGAGGTGCTCGGTGCCCATCTTCATGCAGGCCTCGCGGATGGCGAGGATTTCCGCATGCGCGGTGGGGTCGTTGGTCTGGGCCACCTTGTTGGCGCTCTCGGCGAGCACGTCGCCGTCCTGGACGATCACCGTCGCGAAGGGGCGGCCCCCGTCTGCCACGTTTCGGCGAGCCAGGTCGATCGTCCGCTGTGCGAAATCGGTCACGGGCCCTCCTGAAACGGGAGCAGATAGCTCGCAGAGTAGTCCCGCACGGCGGAATCCGAGCCTGTGATACTAACTAGATTGTCTATCTTTTTCCGGACCCGGTTTCAAAGGGGGCACCATGGCGCGCGCCGAACGTGATCGATGGGATCTGGCGACCAGTGTCGGGGCGACGGCGACCATGGTGGCCGCGCAGCGGGCCCTGTCCTCGGACGCGAAGTTGATCGACGACCCCTACGCCGCGCCGCTGGTGCGGGCGGTCGGTATCGACGTCTATGTCCGGTTGGTGAACGGCGAAATCGCGCCCGGCGGCAACACGGAGTTCGATCCGCAGCGAATGGCGCGGGGGATGGCCTGCCGGACCCGGTTCTACGACCAATTCTTTCTGGACGCCACCCGCAGCGGCATCGGCCAGGTGGTGATCCTCGCGTCGGGGCTAGATTCCCGGGCCTACCGGCTGCCCTGGCCGACGGGCACCGTCGTCTACGAGGTCGACATGCCGGAGGTGATCGAGTTCAAGACCCTGACGCTGAGTGACCTGGGGGCCGAGCCGACGGCCGAGCGTCGCACCGTGGGCATCGATCTGCGCGACGACTGGGCCTCGGCCCTGCAGGCGGCCGGATTCGATCCGCAGGCGCCCTCGGCATGGAGCGCCGAGGGTCTGGTGGTTTACCTGCCCGACGACGCCCAGGACGCGTTGTTCGACAACGTCACCGACCTGAGTGCCTCCGGCAGCCGCCTCGCCTTCGAATTCGTGCCTGACACTGCGGTTTTCGCGGACCCGCGGTGGCGCGCGCACCACGACCGGATGAGCGAACTCGGGTTCGAAATCGACTTCAACGATCTCGTCTACCACGGCCAGCGCAGCCACATCGTCGACCACCTGGGCCGGCGCGGCTGGCAGACCACGTCACAGACCATCGCGGAGTTGCATGCGGCCAACGGGTTTGTCTACGCCGACGACGACGTCGCCGCGGCCTTCGCCGACGTCACCTACAGCAGCGCGGTGCTCGGGCGATGATTACGGTGCGCGCAGCTGGGCCGTGCGCGTTGTGGTGCCCCCACCAGGGCTCGAACCTGGGACCTGCGGATTAAAAGTCCGTAGCTCTACCAACTGAGCTATAGGGGCCGCGAAGATTCAGGATACTTGGACCGAAAACGAGGCTCGTTTGAGGATTGGGCACACCGTGACCTAAGCTGACGTGGCTCCCAACGAAACCACGTTGCGAGTACCCCGGAGTGATTCGGTTCTGGCCCCCATCGTCTAGTGGCCTAGGACGCCGCCCTTTCACGGCGGTAGCACGGGTTCGAATCCCGTTGGGGGTACGCGACGCGGTGACGCGGAGCAGCAGCAAGGCCCTGTGGCGCAGTTGGTTAGCGCGCCGCCCTGTCACGGCGGAGGTCGCGGGTTCGAGTCCCGTCAGGGTCGCCAAGCGCGGCGAGGCACTCGCTGCCTTCCGGCCAGGTAGCTCAGTCGGTACGAGCGTCCGCCTGAAAAGCGGAAGGTCGGCGGTTCGATCCCGCCCCTGGCCACCACGGATATGCGACTTCTCGATGTTGCGCGGCGTCAAACCACGTAGGGCGCAATCAGAGTGGTCGCGCCCAACACCACCAGCCCGATCAGGAACGCCACGATCGTGAACCCCATTACCTGACGGACATTCAGTTTCGCGATCGCGAGCAGCGGCAGCAACCAGAACGGCTGGATCATGTTCGCCACCCCCTCGCCGACGGCGACCGCCATGGACATCAGCCCGAGGTAGGCAGGCGAAGTCTGACCGACCGCCCGCGCCGAATCCACCGCGATCGGGCCCTGCACGGCCCAGTGCCCGCCGCCGGACGGCACGAACAGGCTGATGATCAGCGAGCCGATGAAGGTCAGGAACGGCAGCGTGTACTCCGTCGCGCCGCTCACCAGCCCGTGGGCCAGCAGCGTCTGCAGGGGCACGGCCTTGCCGCCGGCGTGCGCGGGCGCATACCCGAGCAGAGCAACCAGACCCCCGTAGAGCGGGTACTGCAGCAACAGCGGACCGGACACCTTGGCGGCGCCGGTGAAGGCCCGGATGAACCGGATCGGCGTGCGGTGCAGCAACGCACTGGTGATCGTGAACAACATGATCATCGACGAGATGTTCAGCGCAAAACCGCTGAGGCAGAAGTAGGCAACGCCCGCGGCGAACACGAGGACGTTGAGAATCCACTGGTTTTCCAGCCATTCGGCGAACGATCGCTTGCCCTCGGCCTTGGCCTCGGACCGGGCCTCCGAGCCGCCCTCCTCCTCGAACACCGCGGGATCGGGCGCCAGGCGCTGCGTTGGCTGCATGCGCCAGATCGCAAGCGCGAGCAGCGCCAGCACGACGAGCACCGACAGCCAGCTGTAGGGCTCGAAGATCGTCAGCTTGAGCGGCACCGTGGCCCCAGTCATCTTGTGAATGACGTTGATTGGGCTGCCGTCGTCCGTGTTCGCCAGCGCGATCGACGACGACAGTCCCTGCGTCCAGACGATGAAGCCCATGAACGCCGCCGCGATGAGGTAGCCGAAATGTGTGTCGGTGCAGCGCTTCGCGACCTGGCGGGCGATCAGCGCGCCCGCGACCAGCCCGAGCCCCCAGTTCAGCAGCGACAGTGCGGCGCTCACGCCGAAACAGAGCAGGGCGCCCTGCACCTGGTTGCGCGGCTTGCTCGCGATGTGGACGATCGCCCGTTTCAGCACCGGCGCTTCGGCGAGCGTGTAGCCGGTCACCAGGATCAGGACCATCTGGAAGGCGAAGGTGAAGATGTTCTGCGATCCCCACACGCCGCCGTACCACGCCCTGAGCATGCCGCCCGCCGAGGCGCCCTTGACCAAGAGCGCCACCAGCGCGGTGACGATGACGGTGAGGATGACCGCGAACAGGTAGGGGTCGGGCATCAGCCGTTCGACGTATCGGACACAGAGCGCGGTGAAAGCCTGGATGACGCCGCGTCGTCCGGGTTCGGGTTCTTCTCCTGACGCCGTTGGCCGTTCGGCCTCGGGTGTCTCGGTCGCGGCCTTGGGTTCTTCGCTCGTCGTCATCGACCTGCCCTCGCGTTCTCTGGCCAGCTCGCGTTCGACCGCGCGCATTGGCTGATCGTAATGGCGGAACCGATGAGGTCTGAACCTGACGGCAGATGTCGTGGCTATGAACTGTCCGTGGCCACCACGTTGCGATCCGGGGCGACGGCGTGCCCGGGCCGACGGCCGCCGGCGCCTGCGGCTACTTGAGCATGCTTCCGGCGTCGACGGTGACGGGAAGCCCTGTGATGTACCGCGATTCGTCGGATGCCAGGAACAGCACGGCGTTGCTGATGTCCACCGGCTCGACCCAGCCGACCGGCAGTACGTGCATGAACTGCGCGGCGACCTTGAGGTCGTCCGGGCCGGGGTTCTCCAGATCGGGCCGAAACAGCTTCATCGTCCCCTCGTTCATGAACATCGGCGTGTTCACGTTGGTAGGGTGAACGGAGTTCACCCGGATGAAGTGCTGGCCGAGTTCCACGGCGAAGGCTCGCATCAAGCCGACGACGCCGTGTTTTGCGGCGATGTAGTGGCCGGTGTGCGGGTAGGCCTTCAGGCCGCCGACCGAGCTGGTCAGAATGATCGACCCGCCCTTGCCCTGCGAAATCAGATGCGGCACACCAGTTTTGACGGTCTTCCAGACGCCGGAGAGGTTGACGTCGATCATGTCTCGCCAGTCGTCTTCACTGGTCTTGTCCAAAGTCTGTCCGCCGTTGCCGATTCCGGCGTTCGCGCAGATGATGTCCAGGCGGCCGAGCTGTTCGACTCCGCTGTCCACCACGGCCTTCAGGGCGTCGTAGTCGCGCACGTCGACCTCGGCGGTCACGATGCGCCGGTCGAGGCCCTTGATCAGGTCGGCGGTCTCGGCCAGGTCGTCGGGCGTCGAGGGTGGGATCTCGCTGCTGCTGCTGATCGGTGCGCAGATGTCGACGGCGATGATGTCGGCGCCCTCCTGCGCCAGCCGCACCGCGTGGCTGCGGCCCTGGCCCCGAGCGGCGCCGGTGATCAACGCGACCTTGCCCTCAACTCTTCCGCCCATGACTGCACCTCACTGATCCGGGAGCCCGGGACGACGTGGCCCGGCGCGTACCTGTCCGTCGACTTTCGATTTAGTCGATCGATCAGGAAGGGTGGCACCATTTGGCCGCAGTGTCAACACTCGCGGGTGCGACCGTGGGATCGGGTGTCACGCCACGGACGCGGTCGGTGCCGCTGTGGCGGAAGCGTCGGGCAGTCCTAGCGAGTCGGCGCCGCGGGCGCTTTGAGCAAGCGCATCCGGCGTTCGACGAAGGCGCGTAACTCGTCGTGGCCCTGGGTGACGCCGACGGCGTTCTCATTGCACAGGCTGCGGGCCACCTGCGCGATCAGCATCGAAATCGCCACCGGGGGATATTCCTCGAGGTCGATCTGGTTGGCGCGCAGCACCATCGTCACAGCGGCCGTCTCGATGTCGCGGACCCGCTCGGCATAGGCCTTGAGTTCGGCGCCAATTGCCTTGCGGTGGTTGGCCAATGCCATGAACTCGGCGTTCAGCGTGGTGACCGCGGAGTCGCTGTTCATCACCCACAGCGCTTGCAGTGGGTCGTCCTCGGTCAGCAGGGCCCGCATGCGCGTCAGTGCGGTCTCGGCACCGGCGCGCAGCACCTCGACGAACAGATCGTCCATCGTCGGGAAGTAGTAGTAGACCAGCGCCTGCTTGACGCCGGCCTCCGCCGCCACCCGCCGCGACGTCGCCGCGGCATAGCCCTCCTCGCGCATGATTCGGGCCGTGGCCTCGATCAGCTTGCCGCGCGCCCCCGCGTCGGCGCCCCTCCTGTTTTGGCGACTCGCCGCCGGGTTGGGCGCGGCCGATTTGCTTGACCGGCCTGGTCGATCCGTGGTAGGCATACCGCATCCTAACAACTTGGTCGATCGATCAGTTTCGGATGATCGCAAGCACGAGTCAATCGGGAGGCAGCGGCCGATGACGACCGCACACCTGCGTGTCCGGGTGGATTCCCGGCTCTGTGAGGCGCACGCCCTGTGTGTGGAGATCGCCCCCGAGGTTTTCGACCTCGGCGACGATGTCGCAACCTGCGAGGAGGAACCCGGTGAAGCGTTGCGCCACAGCGTCGAAGCCGCCGTGGCCGCCTGCCCGCGCCAGGCCATCAGCGTGGTCGCAGAGGACGCGTGACGCGCGGCTTTCTAGCCCGGAAAAGGAATTGAAATCATGACTGAACTCGCCGACGTCGATTACTTCACCGACGCCGACATCGCGCAAGATCCGTATGCCTACTGGGACTACCTGCGTGGCCAGGGGCCGGTGTTCCGCGAGCCCCACTACGGGGTCGTGGCCGTCACGGGGTACCAGGAGGTCCAGGCCGCCTTCAAAGACGTCGCCTCGTTCTCCGCCGTCAACGCGATCGGCGGCCCGTTCCCGCCGCTGCCGTTCACCCCGGAAGGCGACGACATCAGCGAGCAGATCGAAGCCCATCGCCACGAATTCCCCATCTTCGAGCACATGGTCGTCATGGACCCGCCCGAGCACGAGAAGGCGCGCTCCCTGCTCGGCCGGTTGCTCACCCCGCGCCGGCTGCAGGAAAACAAGGACTACATCTGGCAGTTGGCCGACCGGCAGTTCGACGAGTTCATCGCCAACGGCCAGTGCGAGTTCCTCGGCGAGTACGCCAAGCCGTTCGCGACGCTGGCGATCGCCGATCTGCTGGGTGTTCCCGACGAGGACCGTGCCGAGATTCGCCTCAATCTCGGGGCAGGTAACGCGCCGGGCGCCAGGGTGGGCGCGCTCGATCACGAACCCGTGGGCAGTAACCCGCTGCAGTACCTCGACGACCTGTTCAGTGCCTACATCGCCGACCGGCGAGAACGACCCCGCGAAGACGTGCTGACCGGCCTGGCGACTGCCACGTATCCCGACGGCTCGACCCCGCCGCTACTGGAGGTGGTGCGACCGGCCACCTTCCTGTTCGCGGCCGGCCAGGAGACCGTGACCAAGCTGCTGAGCGCGGCGGTACAGGTGCTCGGTGATCAGCCCGAGCTCCAGGCACGGCTGCGTGCGGATCGGAGCCTGATCGGCTCGTTCATCGAAGAGGCGTTGCGCATGCAGAGCCCGACCAAGGTCGACTTCCGGCTGGCCCGCAAGACCACCACCCTGGGTGGGGTGCACATCCCGGCCGGCACGGTCCTCATGCTGTGCCTGGGAGCGGCCAACCGTGATCCGCGAAAATTCGAGAATCCCAACGAGTTTCAGGTTGACCGGAAGAATGTCCGCGAGCACATCGCCTTCGGTCGCGGTATCCACACCTGCGCTGGCGCACCGCTTGCGCGGGTGGAAGGTCAGATCACCATCAACCGGCTCCTGGACCGCACCAGCGACTTCAGGATCAGCGAGGCCAAGCACGGGCTGCCCGCCAACCGGCAGTACCTCTACGAGTCGACGTTCTTGCTGCGCGGGCTCAAGGAACTGCACATCGAGTTCACCCGGGCCGACTGACGCTGGGTGTCGCCTACTAGCCGGAGGAACGTCCGCATTGTTGTAATGCGGCGCGCAGGATCGCGTCGGCGAGTATGAACGCGGGCTTGGCGCGGTCGGCACCCTCCACGGGCAGGTTTGCCGCGCGCCGCAGCACCATGAGGGCCAACCCGCTGTGCGTGGCGTAGGAGACGATCAGCAGGTTGGCGCACGCGTGCGCCCCCTGCACCGTCATCACGTGCTGGCGTTTGCCTTCCCACCCGGGCCAGTTGAAATCGGGCGGTCGCTGCAGCGATGACCAGTTCACGTTGATGGAGGTGACATCGCCGAGCAGAGGCGTCAGTACCGCAACGAGCTCGGGCAATTCATTGGTGATGCGATCCGCGCGCGGCCACCACGCGCCGTCGATATCCCGGCCGAGTTCGCGAGCCACCGAGAGCCGGATGGGAGTGGATTGGCGCCGGGTCCTGACCGCGAAGCTCATCGGAGATACCGCAGCCGGCAGATTGCGCACCTGGTCGCGGCGCCGCCGCGGGCCGCAACGGTCGCAAAATTATCGTGTCGTGTCCTGGCCGGGCTTGCACAACCCATGGGCGGTTCCTTCGCGCTCGGCGTCGTCGGGCCACGGATGCAGACCGACGGAGGAATCACATTGCCCGTGGGGTGTCGCCCGCGGCGATCGTGCGGTAGACCACCGCTGACAACGAACGGCTCGATTTCGACGCTACGCCACCCTTGGCCCACCCGGACGATCGGGTGATCGGCGCCAGCGCGCAAGCACGACACGGCCTTGGCCGGCCAACTCTGGGGAATTCGCCCGGCGGATGACTTTGTCATTGCCGCTGGCACGAAATCCCTTGCAGTGCAAGGGATGAGAAAACAGTGTGTGCCATCCACCCCGGTAGGGCGGGATGACGGGTAGGCTGGTGGCAACTGCGAGGATGGGTTACATGGCAATAGAGAACTGGTGCGACGCGGTCGAGATCCACCCATCGCAGATCCGGGTCGGTGACGTTATCGGCACGCGGCGCCCCACCGAATTGCGGCTGACGGTCAAGATGATCAGTGCTCCGCAGAGTGGTCCGGGGCAGTGGACTTTTTTCAGCCGAGACGACAACGGTCAACAGCGGACCAGTACGTTCGGAGAAGGCGAATTGGTCCGCAGGTACGCCAAAGCATCTTGACGTCCACGCACCCCACCGCCGATCAGCGACGTTGAGTGGTGGAGCCGTCGGTGTCGGGCCGATCGGAAAACGTCGGGTGCTCCACCGGTTTTGCGGAGCTTTCGCCCGAGGCGACATGCTTCGGTGCCTCGGGGTGGGAAAACAGGTTTGACTGGTCCATGGGCTGTCCTTCCGAATGAAAAGTTCGGCCGATACGCACTGTTACTGGCGTCGGACGACGATCGAATCGCACGGCGACCTCATTCGTGGTTCGTTCGCGATTCGCGGTGACCGCAAGAACGCGGTTCCTCTCCACTGTACAGGCAGCGGGCGAGTACACGCCGTGTTCAGGTGAAATGCGGCCTGGGCGCCGCTTCCGCCGGTCGCGGGGTGCCATCTTCGGGGTCGATATGCAGATGAAATAGCAAGCGCCACAACTAGTTTAGAAATGGCGCAGGTTCGTGCTACCCTGGGCAGGCATGGGTGTGTTTGGTACATCCGCATTTGATGAGAGAAGTAAGTAAATGACACAGGGAACTGTGAAATGGTTCAACGGTGAAAAGGGCTTCGGCTTCATCACCCCTGACGACGGCACGAAGGATCTCTTCGTCCACTACTCCGAGATCCAGGGCAACGGCTATCGCTCACTCGACGAAAACCAGCGTGTTCAGTTCGAGGTGGAGCAAGGTGCCAAGGGACCCCAGGCGGTAGGAGTCAGCGCCGTCTGAAATTCACATACGTCACGGTGGGCTGGTGCGAATACCTTCGTACCAGCCCACTGCTTTTCTGACGCCTGGACGCCGGTAGCGACGACATCTGGCGCCTCACCCGATCCGGGCCGGCCGACCGGGATAATGACCGCATGCGTCTCACCTGGGTGCTGCGATCGACCATTGCGGTGTCGCTGGTCTGGGTGGGCGCCGCACTAACGCCACCGGCCTCGGGCGATCCCGATATCCCGCCGGTCGGCGACGCCGCGCGAGCGGCCGGTTTCGTGGACATCCGCAGCGTCGTTCCCGATGCGGTCCTCGATCTGCGCTACGCGACGACGAACAATTTCACCCACACGCAGCTGTATCCCTCCGACGCCAGATGCCTTGTGCACCAATCGATGGCGCCCGGCCTTGCCGCCGCGGCCGGCGCCCTGCGCCCGCAGGGCCACCTGCTGGTGTTCTGGGACTGCTATCGCCCGCACGAGGTTCAGGTCAAGATGTTCCACCTGGTTCCCAACCCCGCGTGGGTGGCACGCCCGGGTCCGTACGCGCACAGCCACGAGTCGGGGCGCTCGGTGGACGTGACGTTCACGACGGCTCAGCAGCCGTGCTCGTCCGGGCTGCACGCCGGCGGGCTCTGCCTGGCCGACATGGGCACCGACTTCGACGACTTCACCTCTCGGGGAACCGCTTTCAATACCCAAGGCATCAGTGCCGACGCGGTGGCGAACCGAGCCGCGCTACGGAACGCGATGAACTACGGCGGGTTGAAGGTGTATTCGGGGGAGTGGTGGCATTTCGACGGCCCGGGCGCCGGTGTCGACCAACCGATTCTCGACGTGCCCGTCGACTGATCTGTCTCAATAGATGAGACAGAAATACCATATTATGGGCGGTACGCGTAGTCTTCCAGGCGAGCCACGCAGGCAAGGAAGGCCACCATGGACGACGAACACCGAGCGGCCTACACGCACGGACACCACGAGTCGGTGCTGCGCTCCCACCAGCGACGCACCGCCGAGGACTCCGCGGCCTACCTGCTGGCGCACCTGAAACCGGGGCTGTCGGTGCTCGACGTCGGTTGCGGGCCCGGGACCATCACCGCCGACCTGGCCGCGCGGGTCGCGCCCGGTCCGGTCACCGCCGTCGATCAGGTCTCCGATGTGCTCGGCGTGGCCCGCGCCGAGGTCGAGCAACGGAAGCTGTCCAACGTCTCGTTCGGGACCGCCGACGTGCACAAGCTCGAATTTGCCGACGGCACTTTCGATGTCGTGCACGCGCATCAGGTGCTGCAGCACGTCGCCGATCCGGTGGCGGCGCTGCGAGAGATGCGACGGGTGTGCGCGCCGGGCGGCATCGTGGCGGCCCGGGATGCCGACTACTCGGGTTTCGTCTGGTATCCCGAGCTGCCGGCGCTCGACCTGTGGCGCGACCTCTACCAGCGCGTCGCGCGCGCCAACCGTGGCGAACCGGACGCAGGGCGGCGTCTGCTGTCGTGGGCGCAGCAGGCGGGATTTACCGACATCACGCCCACCGGCAGCCTGTGGTGCTATGCCACGCCCGCGACTCGCGACTGGTGGGGCGAAATGTGGGCCGACCGAATCCTGCACTCCACCGTGGCCCGCGACCTGGTACGCCTCGAGCTGGCCACCGGTGCGCAGCTCGAAGAGATCTCCGCCGCGTGGCGTGAATGGGCCGCCGCCCAGGACGGTTGGATCGCCATACCGCACGGCGAAATCCTTTGCCGCGCGTAGGACTCAGTCGAGGAACAGGTCCGGAATCGGTTGGTCGCCGCCGCCGTAGCGGGACAGGTCCGCGACTCCGGCGGAGTGCAGAACATCGGCGTCGATGTAGCAGTTGCCGGTAGCCTCCCGGCTGGGGCGTGAGACGATCTCGACGGCCGCGTCGGCCATGATCTCCGGGCTGCGCGACGACTCGGCCAGCTTGTCTCCGTCGGCCATATTCGCCACCGCGGCGGTCGCGATATAGGTCTGCGGCCAAAGGCAATTCACGCCGATCCCGGCGTCGGCGAATTCCGCAGCCCAGCCCAGCGACAGCAGCGTCATCCCGTACTTGGACAGCGTGTAAGCGGGGTGGGCCCCCAGCCAGCGCGGGTTCATGTTCACCGGCGGCGAGATGGTCAGCACGTGCGGGTTGGCCGATTTCTCCAGATGTGGCACGCACGCCTTGGTCAGCAGGAAGGTGCCCCGCAGGTTGATCTCCTGCATCAGGTCGTACTTCTTGGCCGGCAACGTGGCGGTCGGTTCCACCGCGATGGCGCTGGCGTTGTTGACACAGACGTCGACGCCGCCGAAGCGCTGCACCGCCGCATCCACCACCCGCTGCACGTCCTCTTCGCGGCGGACGTCGCCGACGACGGCCAGCGCCTTGCCGCCGGCGGCCTCGACCTCGGCGGCTGCCGTGTGAACGGTGCCGGGCAGGCGGGGATGCGGGGTGTCGGTCTTGGCGAGCAGCACCACGTTGGCGCCCTGCCGGGCCGCACCGATTCCGATCGCCAGCCCGATTCCGCGGCTGCCGCCGGAGATGACGACGGTGCGATCGACGAGCGAACCGTTGGGCATGGAGTCTCCTTTTACCTGGTCAACCGTATGGTATTGGCATTCTCTTTTTTTGCAAGTACGTTATTCACCGATGGATAATACGGCCCACACTCCGTCTGGTATCCCGCTGCAGCCCGTCTACGGGCCGGGGGACGTGCACGCGGAGCCTCCGCAGCCGGGGGAGTTCCCCTTCACCCGGGGTAACTTCGCGTCCGGCTACCGCGGCAAGCTCTGGACCTTCCGGCAGTACTCCGGCTTCGGCACCGCCGAGGAATCCAACCGCCGCTACCGCTACCTGCTGGAGCAGGGCGGGACGGGGCTGTCGGTGGCGCTCGACCTGCCCACCCAGTGCGGGTACGACTCCGACGACCCGGAGTTCGGCGAGGAGGTCGGCCGCGTCGGCGTCGCGGTGGACACCCTGGCCGACTTCGAGATCCTGTTCGACGGCATCCCGCTGGACAAGCTCAGCACGAGCATGACGATCAACGGAACCGCGGCGATCCTGCTGGCGTTCTACGTCGCCGCCGCCGAGAAGAAGGGAATCCCGCGGGCCAAGCTCACCGGCACCATCCAGAACGACATCCTCAAGGAGTACGCCTCGCGCGGTACCTGGATCTGGCCGCCGGAGCCGTCCCTGCGGCTGATCGCCGACACCATCGAGTTCTGCGCGGCCGAAGTTCCGCGGTTCAACGCGATTTCGGTGGCGGGGGCGCATTTCCGCGATGCCGGGGCCAACGCGGTGCAGGAGATGGCGTTCACCCTGGCCGACGGGGTGACCTATTGCGACACCGTGGTCGAGCGCGGCCGCATGACGATCGACCAGTTCGCGCCGCAGATCTCGTTCTTCTTCTACACCCACGGCGACTTCTTCGAGGAGATCGCCAAATACCGTGCGGGGCGGCGACGTTGGGCCACGATCGTGCAGGAGCGCTACGGGGCGAAAACGGCCAAGGCGGCGATGTTCCGCTTCGGTTGCGTCTGCGGCGGCGCCTCGCTGTACGCGCCGCAGGCCCACAACAACATCGTCCGGGTCGCCTACGAGGCGATGGCCGCGGTGCTGGGCGGTGTCCAGTCGATGTTCACCGCGGCCTGGGACGAACCGTTCGCCCTGCCCACCGAGGAAACCACGACCCTGGCGCTGCGCACCCAGCAGATCCTGGCGCACGAGACCGGGGTGGCCAGCGTCGCCGACCCGCTCGGCGGCTCCTACTTCGTCGAGGCGCTGACCGATGCCACCGAGGAGCGCATCATCGAGATCATGTCCGACCTCGAGCGGCACGGCGGGATGGTCCAGGCCATCGAGGACGGTTACCTGCAGGGCCTGATCGCCGACGAGGCGTTCAAGCTGCACCAGGACGTCGAAGCCGGCACCCGGCCGGTCGTCGGGGTCAACCGGTTCGTGACCGAGGAGCCCGAGCACGACGTGGTCACCTACGAACTCGACGCGGAGGGCCGCGCCCTGCAACTCAAGCGGCTGTCCAAGGTCAAGGCCGAAAGGGATTCGGCTGCAGTGGAATCCACGTTGGCCGCGCTGTCACGGTCGGCCGAGGGAGACGACAACCTGATGCACAAGCTGATCGATTGCGCCAACGCCTACTGCACGGTCGGGGAAATGGTGTCCGCGCTCAAGGCGGTCTGGGGCGAATTCCAGCAACCGGTGGTGTTTTAGATGACGGCCCGCATTCTCGTCGCCAAACCCGGCCTGGACGGGCACGACCGCGGCGCCAAGATTGTCGCCCGCACCCTGCGTGACGCCGGTTTCGAGGTCATCTACACCGGCATCCGGCAGCGCATCGAAGACATCGCGTCCATCGCCGTCCAGGAGGACGTCGCCGTCGTCGGCCTGAGCATCCTGTCGGGTGCGCACCTGGCGCTGACCGCCCGGACCATCGAAGCGCTGCGCGCCGCCGATGCGGCCGACATCGCCGTCGTCGTTGGCGGGACGATCCCGCATGCGGACGTACCCAAGCTGCTATCGGCCGGTGCGGCAGCGGTATTCCCCACCGGGACACCGCTGGAGAACCTGGTGCGCGAGATCCGCAAACTGACCGACACCCCCGAGCCAGCCCTGGAGGAACCGTGCGCGTCGGAGTAATGATCGGCGCCGAGCGTGGCGATATGGCCCGCAAGGTGGACAGGCTGGTCTCCGACATCGAATGGGCCGAATCCGCGGGCCTGGACACGGCGTGGATGCCGCAGGTACCCAACGACTTCGACTGCCTGACCATGGTGTCGCTGATGGCCGCCCACAGCTCACGCATCGAGCTGGGCACCGCCGTGGTGCCGCTGCAGGCCCAGCACCCCATCGCCCTTGCCCGCCAGGCCCTCTCGACACACGCGGTGGCCGGCGGCCGGCTTGCCCTTGGTGTCGGGCCGTCGCACCACTGGATCGTCCGCGACATGCTCGGCCTGCCGTACGAGAAGCCGGCCGCCTACACCCGCGACTATCTGCAGGTGCTCAACGCCGCCATCGCCGGACCGGGAGACGTTGACGTCGAGAATGATTCGTTCACCGTGCACAACCCGCTGGCGATCGGGGCCGACACCTCGATGCCGGTGCTCGTCGCCGCGTTGGGGCCGGTGATGCTTCAGATCGCCGGTGAACTGGCGGACGGCACCGTGCTGTGGATGGCCGACGAGCGCGCGATCGGCGATCACATCGCACCGAAGATCACCAAGGCCGCCGCCGACGCCGGCCGTCCGGCGCCGCGCATTATCGCGGGCATCCCGGTATGCCTTTGCGAGCCTTCGCGAGTCGACGAGGCCAAGGAGCGGGCCAACCGCATCCTGGGCGAGGCGGAGGTGTCGCCCAACTATCAGCGCCTGCTGGACCGCGGCGACGCCCGCGACGTCGGTGACCTGTGCGCGGCCGGTGACGAGGAACTGATCCTGGGCCGGATGCGCCGGTTCGCCGACGCCGGCGTGACCGATCTGTCGGTGCGGCTGCTGCCGATCGGCGACAATCGCGACGAGCTGGTCGCCTCCAAGCGGCGCACCCGCGAAATGATCGCCTCACTCGCCGCGGAATTGCGTTGACCGCAAACCACTCCGGGCCGCTGGCGGGGGTCCGTATCCTCGAGGTCGGCACCATGCTGGCGGGACCGTACGCCACCATGCTGCTCGCCGACCTCGGCGCCGACGTCACCAAGATCGAACCCGCCGGCGGCGAGATCTCCCGCAGCGTCGGCGCCACCTACTTCGCCAGCCTCAACCGCAACAAATCCAGCATCACGCTGGACCTCAATTCCGATGCGGGGCAGCAGCGGTTGGGTGAACTGGTCGCGGATTCGCACGCGCTGCTGGTGAACCTGAAACCCTCAGCCATCCGCAGGCTGGGCCTGACCTACGACTCGCTGCGCCGGCACAACGAGAAGATCGTCTGCGTGGCGATCACCGGCTTCGGGCTCTACGGCGGCGACGACCCGGCGTTCGACTACGTGGTGCAGGCGGGCGTCGGCACCGCCGCCCTGACCGGCGACCCGGACGGTCCGCCGACGCTGCCCGGCTACTCGTCGGCCGATAACTCCACCGGAATGACCGCGGCCCTGGGGCTGTTGGCCAAGATCATCTCGGGCACGGGCGGCCAGGTGGATGTGTCGCTGCGCGACGTCATGCTGTCCCAGCTGAACTACCACGCGTCGGCCTATCTCAACGGCGGCGTCATACCGCAGCGCCGCCCCTACGGGGCGCATTCGTATTATGTTCCGGCTCAGCTCTTTCCGACCGCCGACGGATATCTGGCGCTGTTCATCACCCACGACGGTTTCTGGAAGTCGTTCGCCGCGGAAGCCGGCATCGGCGGCTTCGAAACCATGGCCGAGCGAGTCGCGCGCCGCGACGAAGTGCTGGCCGTCGTCACGGCGATGCTCGCCACCGACAGCGCGATCGGCTGGGAGGGGCGACTGCGCCCGCTGGGGGTTCCCGCCGCCGCGGTCCGGAGCCTGCCCGAAGCGCTCGAGGCCACGCCCGAAGTGATTGTCACAGCGGGTGAATTCCGGTTGGTGGGCAGCCCGATCCACGTCTCGGGGTATGAGCCCGAGTACCGTCCGCCGCCGGAGTTGAGCCAGTAGGCACCTCCGCCGAGCGTCGAATGTGAAGCCAGTTTCACGTTCGGGTCCGAGCGTGAAACCAACTTCACGTTCGGCGTCAGGCGCCCGGCCCGGTGAGGGGCTCGGCCGGTCCAGACCCTGCACGCCGCGACGGCCCAACTCGCCCAGGCTTATCCGGACAGAATCGTGCTGGGGTTAGGCGTCGGCTATCCGGAGCAGGCGGCCAGCGTCGGCCGCGACTACGGGAGCCCGGTGGCCACCATGCGTGACTATCTGCAGGCGATGGACGATCCCACAGTGGTGCTGCTTGGGCCCATTGGCGGTGAATTCGGCGCAGGCATTCACCAATTCGAAGAGTTGGCTCCGGCGCTTCACGCGCTCGGGCGCGTCACCTGATGCGCCCTTGTGTCCGAAAGGCCGACCCGCCTCCGGGCTGACCCCCGGGCTACGTCAGTTACGCGAGCTGCTTCTCCGCGTACAGGCGCGCCCACTCGGCACGCGACCGGATCGACACGTCGACGTCACTTCCCTTAGCGCGCAGGGCCTGCACGGTGGCCTGCTCACGGGGGGTCCGGGCGAACGGATCCCAGCCGAAGAACCGGCAGGCGTTGCCCCAGGTGATCTTGTTGATGTCGGCGTCGTCGGCGCCGGCGGCGTTGAGCTCGGCCAGCACCTGCTCGGGCGCGTCCGGCCAGAAGCAGTCCGAGTGCGGGTAGTCGCACTCCCAGGCGATGATGTCGATGCCGATCTCGTGGCGCAGCTTCAGTGACGTCTTGTCGGTGACATAGCAGGCCAGCGAGTGTTCACGGAAGACGTCGCTGGGCAGCTTGTCGCCGAAGTCACGGCGCAGCCATTTCTGGTTGGTGTAGTGACGGTCGCTGCGATCCAGATAGAACGGGATCCAGCCGATACCGCCTTCGGAGAAGGCGAATTTCAGGTCGGGATAGTTGCGCATGGCCGGGCCCCACAGCAGATCTTGGGCGCACATCGCCGAGACCTGGGTGGCCAGAATGATCAGGTTGTCGATCGGCGCATTCGGTGCCATGCTGATCGCCCCGAAACCGGTGCCGATGTGCAGGCACATCACCACGTTCTCCTCGGACAGCGTGCGGAACACCGGACCCCAGTAGTCCTCGTCGTGGTAGCTCGGAAGTCCTTCCAGGTGCGGCAATTCCGGCATCGTCACCGCGCGGCAACCCTTCGCCGCGACGCGGCGGATCTCGGCACACATGCCCTCGGGAGTCCAGGTCGGCAGGATTGCGATCGGGATGAAGCGGTCCGGATAGGAGCCGGCCCATTCGTCGATGTGCCAGTCGTTGTACGCCGACACCATCACCAGGGTGACGTCCTCGCGGGTCATGTTGAGGTGGCGGGCCGAAAAGCCGGTGAACGTCGGGAAGCACATCGATGCGAGGATGCCGTTGCGGTTCATGTCGCGGACGCGTTCGTGGACGTCATAGACGCCGGGGCGCATCTCGGCGAAGCCGGCGGGATCGCGGCCCCATTCCTCGGCGGGCCACGACACCACGGCGTTCAGACCGCTGACGCCCTGCGGCCTGCCCTGGTACATCCACTGGTCGACGCCCTTGTCGTCGGTGACGACGACGGGTGCCTCTTCCTTGTACTTGGCGGGCACGTGCCGCAGGAACATGTCGGGCGGTTCGACCACGTGGTCGTCGATGCTCACCAAGATCAGGTCGTCGACCTTCATCAAGCAGTCCTCTCTGGCACAGCGATTCGAACCGAAGTCGGCTAGCCGCTGTGCTCCGTGGTGGTCTCGAGCAGTCGGGGAATCGGCGCCGGGTCGAGCTGCAGGGCGTCCGACATGTGCAGCTGCCCGGCGTTGGCGATCATGTTGTCCAGAATCGCCTGCAGATCGTCGCCCTCGATCTCGTAGATGGCGACGTAGGGTCCGTCGCCGTCGACGGGCCGCAGCCGGCGCGCGGAGACGAACCCGTCCAGGGCCACCAGCTCACCCAGGTGCACCTCGTCGTACCAGGTGTTGTATTCCCGTTCGCGTTCGGGCGAGCTGGGTCGGCTCTCCACGAGGATGATGCCCTTGGCCATCGTCGCCACCTCTCTGGCTGCTACTCGTAGCGCACCGTGACCGAGTCCGTGTCCGGAACGCCCTGGCACGTCAGAATGTAGCCCTCGGCGACCTCGTCCTCCTCGAGAGCGTCGTTCACCCGCATGGTGGCGTGGCCCTCTTCGAGCTTGGCCATGCAGGTGCCGCAGTTGCCGGCCTCGCAGCTGAACGGCGGTTCCAGCCCCGCGCGACGGGCGCTCTCCAACAGCGTCTCGCCCGGGACCCTGGGCACCGAGACCTTCTTGCGGTCGAGGTGAATCGTCACCGTCCCGGCACCGGAGCCGTTTGTTGCCGGATCTGTCACCCCTGGGGTCTCCTCGATGATCCGGGTGACCGTCACTGAGACCGCCCCCTCTCCCGTATTTGCATTCTTCAGTATAGAGAATACTATTCTCACGAAGCGATAGCATCTTCTCAAGACTGTATGGATGTCGGGTCAGCCCGGTCTGTCAGGGAAGGACGGGACGTGACCGAGCCGGCGGCGCTCGTGTTCGAGGAACGGCGATTCAGCGCGCCCGAACTCGACGCGTTGGCCGACGGATGGGCTGCGACCCTGGCAAAAGGCGGTGTCGCCGCGGGCCAACGCATCGCCGTCATGGCCTCCACCCGGCCGGAATTTCTTGCCGTGGTGCTCGCGATCTGGCGGCTGGCCGCCGCGGCGGTACTCATCAGCCCCGCGTGGAAGCGCGACGAGGTCGACCATGCGCTCGCGCTGACCGAGCCCGCGCACGCCGTCGGGGACCACCCGGTGCTGGCCGGCCTGATGCCGATGCTGCACCTCGACGAGCCGGCCGCGCCCGCGGAGCCGATGGCCGCGTCACCGCAACCCGGGGCCGACGCGGCGCTGGTGTTCAGCTCCGGCACCACCGGCCTGCCCAAGGCCGTCCGGCACACCCACGCCTCGTTGGACGAAGCGGTGCGGCACTGGCGCCAAGCGCTGCAACTGACTCACCGCGACCGGATCCAGGTCGCCACGCCGCCCTCGCACATCCTCGGGCTGCTGAACCTGCTGACCGCGCTGAAGGCCGGCGCCGGTGTGCGCCTTCATCCCCGGTTCGACATCGAGCGGGTGCTGCAGCACATCGAAAGTGACCGCATCACAGTGGAAATGGCCGTCGCTCCCATTGCGTTGGCCATCGCTTCACATCCCAGCCTCGAGTCCTATGACCTGTCCTCGCTGCGCTACATCATGTGGGGGGCCACGCCGGTCAACGCACACGTCGCAGAGACGGTGACCCGGCGCACCGGTGTGGGTTGGCTTCCGGCGTACGGGACCACGGAATTGCCTGTCGTGGCGTGCAATCCGATCGAGGACCCGCGCCTGGACACCGTCGGACGGGCGGTACCCGGTGTGGACCTACGGATCGTCTCACTGGAAACCGGCCAGCCGGTCGGCCCCGGTGAGGTCGGGGAGATCCAGGCCCGCGCGGCGTCGCTCATGGCCGGCTACCTGCCGGCGGACGCGACCCGCGAGGCGATCCGTGACGGGTGGTACCGCACCGGAGATGTCGGCTGGCTCGACGCCGGCGGGTGGCTGCGGATCACCGACCGCCTCAAAGAGATGATCAAAGTGCGCGGCTTCCAGGTCGCCCCCGCCGAAATCGAGACGGTGCTGCACAGTCATCCGGCCGTCAAAGACTGCGCGGTGTTCGGGATTCCGGACGGCCTCAACGGCGAAGCCGTCGTCGCCGCGGTCGCGACGTCCGCGCCGGTCGATGCGACAGACCTGACCGCCATGGTGGATGAGAAACTGGCGTCCTATAAGCAGCTGAGCCGAGTGGTCTTCGTTCCCGACATTCCCCGCCTGCCTTCGGGCAAGGTGCTGCGCCGAGTTCTGAAGGAGCGTTATGGATGTACGTCTGACAGCTGAACAACAGCAATTACGCGACGCCGCAGCCAAACTGGCCGACGACCTCGGGCCGGCCGTGGTGCAGGATCTCGACGACCACACGCGAATCACTCGTCTGGACAAGCAGATCGAGAACACCGGCTGGCGGTCGTTGCGTTCCGACGGGGCCTCCGGCGTGGAGGTAGCCATCGTGGCCGAGGAATTCGGCCGCCGGCTGGTTGACACCCCCTTCCTCGGCCCGGTGCTGGCCGACGATCTGGGCCGCCACGCCGGTGCGGACGTGTCCGCGGCCACCGTCGCCTTCGGCGATCGCGTGATCGACGCCCGCGGCGCACGGCGCGCCCTATGGCTCTCGGGGGGCACCGTTCTTGCCGGTGATGTGCAAATCGCACCGGAGAGCGTCGATCTGACGCGGGCCGACGCGACGATCACCGGATCGCCGGAGACGCTGGCGGAAGTGTCCTCCGCTGTCGCCGAGCAGTGGCGAGCCCTTGCCTTGGTCACCACCACGGCCGACCTGGTCGGCATCGCGAGGGGCGCCCACGCCCTCGCGTGTGACTACGCGAAAATTCGTGAGCAGTACGGCAAGCAGATCGGCTCCTATCAAGCCATCGCCCACCTGCTGGCCGAAAGCCTTGCGCTGATCGAAGGTTCGGTGAGCGTGCTGCGGCATGCGGCGTGGGCGGTCGACGAGCTGGCTCCCGCCGAAGCCATTCGGGCCGCCCAGATCGCCAAGGTCTACTGCGCGCGCGCCACCCGCACCGTCTGCGAGACAGCCATCCAGGTGCACGGCGGTATCGGCAACACCTGGGAATGCGTGGCGCATGTCTATCTGCGCCGCGCCCTCACTTCGACCGAGCTGTGGCCGGTCGCGTTGAAGGAGATCGATTTTGGACTTTCGTGACTCACCCGATGAAGCCGCCTTCCGGGACCGGCTGCGCACCTGGCTTGCCGCACACGCCAAGGAATTCTCCGGCTCCGGTGACGAGTATTGGGCGCGCATGGCCGACTGGCACCGCGCCCTCTACGACAACGGCTTCTTCGGCCTGTCCTGGCCACGCGACTGGGGCGGTCAGGATCTGGCGCCCGTCTACGACGTCATCGTCGACGAGGAGCTGGTGCGGGCCGGTGCCCCGCCGCGCCCCAGCGTTGGCTATCTGGTGTACGGCATCGGTGAACACGCCAGCGACGACCTGCGAAAGCGCTTCCTGCCCGGCATCATCAACGGAACCGAGCGCTGGTGCCAGGGCTTCAGCGAGCCGGGCGCCGGTTCGGACCTGGCGTCGCTGACCACCACCGCTCGCCTCGAGGGCGACACGTATGTGGTGAACGGGCACAAGATCTGGACCAGTTATTCCGATGTGGCCGACTGGTGTCTGTTGCTGGCCCGCACCGACCCCGAGGCCAAGCGCCACCGCGGCCTGTCGGCGTTCGTCCTGGAGATGAAACAGCCCGGCGTGCAACAGCGCCCGCTGCAGATGATCAACGGGGTGACCAACGAATTCGGTCAGGTGTTCTTCGACGGTGCCAAGGTGCCGGCGGACCGGATGGTCGGGGCGCCCGGTGACGGTTGGGCGGTGGCCATGACCGTCGTCGGGCACGAACGCGAGCCCTCCACTCTCGGCTACGCGGCGCGCTACGGCAAGCTTGTCCGAGAGTTGTTGTCCCGCAACGACGGCGATGTGCCCGAAGAACTGGCCTGGGCCGCCGTCCAGTCGGATATGCTGGCCCACCACGTGCGCCGGCGGCTGTCCGAACAGCTCGACGGGGTCTCGCACGGTTCGGAAGGATCGCTGGACAAGCTGTTGATGACCTGGGTCGAACAGTCCGTCGGGCACGCCGCCCTGGCCGTGGCGGGCACCCGGGATCCAGATCTGCTCAGCGCCTACCTCTACAGCCGCGCGCAGAGCGTCATGGGCGGGACGTCGCAGATACAAAAGAACATCATCGCTTCACGAATCTTGGGATTGTAGAAAGTGATCGCGGGCGCAGCCCGGGTGAAGCGGGTCACGACGATCGAAGGAGTCTGACGTGTACGACATGCCTACCGAAATCGACGTTCAGGCCGACGGTGCCTTGCGCATCATCACGCTCAACCGGCCCGATTCGCTCAACTCGGTCAACGACAACCTGCACGTCGGCCTCGCGCGGCTCTGGCAGCGACTCACCGATGACCCCACCGCCCGCGCCGCGGTGATCACTGGCGCAGGCCGGGCGTTTTCGGCCGGCGGTGATTTCACGTATCTGGAGGAGCTGGCGAACGATGCCGACTTGCGCGCCAAGACAATTCGCGACGGACGCGAGATCGTGCTGGGCATGGCGCGGTGCCGGATTCCGGTGGTGGCGGCGGTCAACGGCCCCGCCGTCGGACTGGGCTGCAGTCTGGTGGCGCTCAGCGACATCGTCTACATCGCCGAAGACGCCTATCTGGCCGACCCGCACGTGCAGGTCGGCCTGGTGGCCGCCGACGGTGGGCCGCTGACCTGGCCGCTGCACATCAGCCTGCTGCTGGCCAAGGAATTCGCCCTCACCGGAACCCGTATCGGCGCACAGCGGGCCGTCGAGCTCGGCTTGGCCAATCACATTGCCGACGACCCGGTTGCGGAGGCGATCGCCACCGCCAAAAAGATTCTGGAACTGCCGCAGCAGGCGGTCGAGAGCACCAAGCGCGTGCTCAACATTCACCTGGAGCGGGCCGTGCTCGCCAGTCTGGACTATGCGCTGTCGGCCGAGAGCCAGTCATTCCTGACCGAGGACTTCCGGGCCAACGTCGCAAAGTTCAACGCGGCCAAGAAGAACTGAGGTGTAGCGGCGCGACGGCCTCACGAGTCATGCCGGCGCAGGAAGTCACGCATCACCGCGTCGAACTTGTCGGGTTCCTCGATGAACGGCATGTGAGCACTGGATTCGAACAACTCGAACCGTGAACCCGCTATACGGCGGTGCATCTCCCACATGTGTTCGGGAACGCATTCGTCGTACTTGCCCGCGAGAATCAGTGTCGGCAGGGTGATTTCGTGGAGCCGGTCGACCACATCCCAGTCCCGGATGGTGCCGACGATGTGAAAGTCGCTGGGACCGAACATGGTCTCGAAGATCTCGGTGCCCATGTTCCGGAACGCATCCTCGAGCTCTGGCGGCCAGGGGCGCACCCGGCACAGATAGGTTTCGTTCCAGGTCCGGATGGCGGCCTGATAGTCGGGAGAGTGCGTGGTGCCGGCGGCTTCATGGCGGTCGATGGCGGCTTGGGTGGCCGGCTCCAGCTCGGATTTCAAGCGCCCCACCATCTTCGCGAACTCCGGGATGGACGCGATGCTGTTGGAAATGATCAGGCTCGCCGTCCCGGCGGGGGCCGCGTCGAGCGCGTACTGCTGGGCCAACATTCCGCCCCAGGAGTTACCGAACAGATGGAAGCGGTTCAGGCCCAGGGCCCGCACCACCGCGTCCACCTCCGCCACCGAGCGCTGCATCGTCCAAAGCTCGCGATCGGGTGGGCATTCGGAGTGCCCGCAACCGAGCTGATCCCAGAAGATGACCTCGCGCTCTGTCGCCAACCGCGCCAGCGACCGCAGGTAGTCGTGCGGCAGGCCAGGCCCGCCGTGAACGACGAGCAATGGAAGACCCGCGCCGCCTCCGGTCCGCTTGAACCACACGTGGCCGCCCGGGACCGCGACCATGCCCTGAGTCATTCATCCACCATCGCAAATCGAGGGGTTTCCCGCACTGTGACGCCGTTGACACGGGGTTGTCTCGTGGCGCTGATTTGAGTCAGGGCGGCGGTGACGGGGCGAAGAAGATTTCTTTGACCTCGCGCAGCGCGTAGAACACGAGCACGTAGCCGGCGAGGGGGTCCGCCCACCACCAACCGGCGATGCTGTTCAGCAGCAAGCCGAGGAGCACCGCGGCCGCCAACAGGCCGTCGACGAGCGTGACGCGGCCCTCAGTGGTGAGCACGGGGTTGCTCAGGGCGGCACCGGTTCGGGCCTTGCCGGCCGCAAGCGCGAACATCGTCACCGCGGTGATCGCCGTCCATGCGATACCCAGGCGCGAGGGCTCAGGGTGAAAGCCGGTGACGAGGACCATCGTCGACTGCACCACCAGGTAAATACTTAGCGCCGCAAAGGCGGCGCCGATGAGCCGCAACGCTTTTCGTCGACGGGCCGCTCCTGTTCCCGACAGCTCCCAGATCACCACCGATGAGGCGCCGATCTCGATCAGCGAGTCCAGACCGAACCCGGCCAGCGCCACCGATCTGGCCGCGATGGCGGCCGACGCGAGGATAACGATGCCAACCACGTTCCAGGCCAAGGTGGCGTATTCGAGGGCAAATCCGCGCCGCAGCAGAGACCGGCGGGCGGCCTCGTCCAAGTGGCTCATCGCAGTCAGTCTCACATACCGGCATACCGCCATGGCCGATATCGTCGAAGGACGGTGCAGGAAACCTCGACGTCGCCGGACGTGGTTGCCGCAGCAGCCGCGTTCCCGGCAGGATTTCCCAGTGCAGGAGCTGCGGGGCCAAACGGGGAGGAACGGCAATGACGAGTGTTGACAATCCGATTCCGGCGCAAGACCTTTCGGGAATCGTCGGGCACCGCTTCATCTACACCTACGCCAACGGTTGGCAATACGAGATGTACGTCAAGAATGCCACCACCATCGACTACCGGATCCACTCCGGGCACGTCGGCGGCCGCTGGGTCAAAGGCCAGCACGTCAACCTCGTCCAACTCGACGATGACAGCTTCAAACTCTCGTGGTCCGAACCCACCGGCACCTGCGTGGCCGTCAACGTCTTGCCCGCCAAACGCCGCGTTCACGGGGTCATCTTCTTTCCCCAGTGGATCCGGCAGCACGGTGAGCGCACCGTCTGCTTCCAGAACGAACACCTGGATGAGATGCAGGCCTACCGGGATCAAGGCCCGACCTACCCGATCTACGAAGTCCCGGAATTCGCCTACATCACCCTGTTCGAATACGTCGGTGCCGATGACGAGAGCGTCATCGACACCGGTCCCGAACATCTGCCCGCGGGATGGGCCGACCGCACCAACTGATCGGTGGGCGATTGTTGCGACTCACACTCTCGCAATGAGAGAATACGATTCTCACTAGACGTGCGAGTGCCGCTGCGGCCCCGTACCCGCTGGCTGAACTGGAGAACGACCCGTGTCTGAAGCCGTCATCGTGTCCGCCCTGCGCACCCCCATCGGCACCGCTCGCAAGGGCACGCTGCGCGATACCAGTGCGTTCGACCTGGCCCACCACGTCGTCAGCGAGGCCGCCAAGGATCTGGACCCGACGCAGGTCGACGACGTGATCCTGGGCGAGGGTCTCTACGGCGGGGGCGTGCTCGCCCGCCACGCCGCCGTCACCGCCGGGCTGACGCAGGTGCCCGGATTGGCCAACAACCGGCACTGCGCGGCGGGGCAGGCGGCCGTGCAGACCGCGGCCGCCGGCGTGCGCGCGGGCATGGACCAGCTCGTCATCGCCGGGGGCGTGAACTCGGCATCGACGTCACCGCGGTCGCGGATGCAGGTGGACGGCGAGTGGGTCGACTGGTTTCCGCCGACTCACCCGGACCGGCCCGACGCCCCCAACATGGACATGTCGATCACCGTGGGCTGGAACGCCGCGGTCAAGGCCGGTGTGAGTCGCGAGGAGATGGACGCCTGGGCGCTGCGCTCACACCGCAACGCCATCGCCGCCATCGACGAAGGCCGCTTCAAAGAGGAGATCGTGCCGATCGAGACCCCGCACGGGTTGTTCGCTGTCGACGAGCACCCGCGCCGGGATACCAGCATGGAGAAGCTGGGCGCGCTCAAGCCGCTGCACCCAGAAATCGAGGGCTTCTCGATCACCGCCGGCAATGCTTGCGGCGCCAACGACGGCGCCGCGGTGCTGACGATCGCCAGCGACCGGCTCGGGTTGCCCGCGCTCGCCACCATCCGGTCCTGGGCATCCGTCGGCGTCGACCCTGCGATCACCGGCCTGGCGCCGGTGGAAGCGATACCGAAAGCCCTTAAGCGAGGCGGACTTTCGATCGCCGACGTGGACCTGTTCGAGATCAACGAAGCGTTCGCCGCGATGTGTGTGGCCACCATCAAGCTGCTCGAGCTCGACCCCGACAAGGTCAACGTCAGCGGCAGCGGTTGCTCGCTGGGCCACCCCGTCGCGGCCACCGGCGCCCGGATGTTGGTCACCCTGGTGCACGAGTTGCGCCGCCGCGGCGGCGGCATCGGCGTCGCGGCGATGTGTGCGGGCGGCGGGATGGGCGCGGCGACGGTGATCGAGGTCGCGGCTCCATAATGCGTACATGATCATCGCTGATCTGATTGCCCGCGCGCGCAACGGATCTCCCCGCGCGGTCGGTCGCCTGCTCAGCCTCGTCGAGGGCGACCAGCGCGACGAGGTCTTGGCGAATATTGGTCCATCGCCGGGCGGCATGGGCCCGGTCGTCGGCATCACCGGCCCCCCGGGGGCGGGAAAGTCGACGACGGTCGCCGCGCTGGTCAGTGCCTACCGCAAGCGCGGTTCCAGGGTGGCGGTGTTGGCGGTGGACCCGTCGTCCCCGTTCAGTGGGGGTGCGCTGCTGGGTGATCGAATTCGGATGGCCGCGCATATCAACGACTCCGACGTCCTGATCCGTTCGGTGGCCACCCGTGGGCACCTGGGCGGCCTGGCCGCCGCGGTTCCGGCGGCCATCCGGTTGTTGGGGGCGATCGGGTATGACGTCGTCCTGCTGGAGACGGTGGGGGTGGGCCAGTCCGAGATCGAGATTGCCGCCGTCGCCGACCCGACGGTCGTCATCCTCAATCCCGGTGCGGGCGACGCGGTTCAGGCCGCCAAGGCGGGCGTGCTGGAAGTCGCCGACATCGTGGCGGTCAACAAGGCGGACCGCGACGGTGCCGAACAGACGGTTCGGGATCTGCGGGCCGAAACCAGTGCCCCGATCGTCTCCCTGATCGCCGCCCGGGGCGAGGGCATCGACGACCTGATGGCCGCCATCGAGGACCATCGCCGCACCGACAGCCGTGCCCGCCGGCTGGCGCGGGCGCGGGCGCAGATTCTCTCCCTCGCGCAGACCAGGCTGCGGACCCAGCCGGATCTCGACCGGCTCGCCGAGGCGGTCGTCGACGGCGACCAGGACCCCTACACGGCCGCCGATCAGCTGATCTCACCTCCCACACCCCGGACCGACTGAGCCCGGCTGTCCCCCAATCGGGGGAACGGGCATTCATCACGTTTGCGGGCCGATCGGCGGAGGTGCCACCCGCGCAATCGCCCTACGTTGAGGTCGTGTTTCACGCGGCGGCCACCTCGGCCAGCGAGTTAGGAGATCCGGCATGACGCACAACCCCCAGCCTTTGGCAGCGCTCGACCGTGATGACCACCTGGAGCTGTATCGGCGAATGTGGGTACTGCGACTGCTCGACATGGCGTTGGAAGAGCTCGAAGTCGACGGTCTGATCGACGACGCCACGCGAACCGAATTCGGCCAGGAGGCGGTGGCGATCGGCGCGGTTGCGGCTCTGCGGCCCGGCGATCTCGTCAACGCCACCACCCAGCAATTCCGGCACGCCCAGCAGGTCGGCCTGGCCCTTCCCCTAGGCCCCGCCATCGCCGACATGATCGGCCCACGGCGCCGTGTCGGCGCCGGGGTCGCCGACTGGAAACGGTCGATGGCCAACGAAAGCGCTCTGGGGCAATCGACTATGTTCGCGCTGGGTGACGCCAACACGCAGCGCCTGACCGGCGAGGGCAACGTCAGTTTGTGTGCCGTCGGAGGCCGCGACACCCACTCCGTCGAGTTCACCACGGCCGCAAAGATTGCCGTGCAATGGCGGCTGCCGGTGGTGTTCGTCGTGGAAAATATCCGCGGTGGAACGAACGCGCGCCGGCGCGCCTACGAATTCGACGCGATGCCCATGCTGTCGGTCGACGGCAGGGACGTTGTGGCGGTGGCCGACTCGGTCGCCGAAGCGGTGCACCGCGCGAGCGCCGGTGACGGCCCCGCCCTGGTCGAGGCGATCACCTATCAGACGAACCACCCCATTGCCGTGGATCCGTTGGTCTTCGCACGCCGCCAGCTGATCGCGGCCGGCGGCAGCGGCGATCACCTCTGCGAGGTGGAACGCGGGGCACGCCACCTGATCGCCGAGGCAATGCGGCAAGGTCTGCTCAGCTAGCGGCCGACCAGGGATTCGGCTTGGGCGTGGACGCGATCTGCCGCGCCCGCACCACTGCTTTGGCCGACGCTATGGCCTCGGCGATCAGGTGGCGTGCCCCGCGTTCCACCTCGCAGAGGTGATCGCCGCTGCCGCCGGCCGCGATCAGCTG
>NZ_LZMG01000258.1:0-5933 GCF_001673615.1 Mycobacterium sp. 1245499.0 | reverse complement strand
TGCTCATCGGCGCGCCCCCGATACCGCAACTGCCCATCGGGACCCCAGCACACCAGATCCCCAGTGCGATACATACGCTGGCCCACCACACCGAACGGGCACGCGATGAACCGCGATGCGGTCAGCCCGGGGCGGCGCCAGTACCCGACCCCCACGCCCTCGCCGGCCAGATACAGCTCCCCCACCACACCGGCCGGCACCGGGCGCAGCCATTCGTCGAGCACGAAGAACGCCGCCCGGGTCACCGGTGAGCCGATCGGTGGGAATCCCGAGCCCGCCTGTAGCGAGGCACTCTTGCAGGCCCACATGGTCGTTTCGGTGGGGCCATACACATTGACCATCACCCGCCCCGGCGCCCACCGGTCCACCAGCTCCGGCGGACACGGCTCGGCCCCGACCACCAACGCCGTGAAATCCAGGCCGTCGGTGGGCAACAGCCCCACCGCCGACGGGGTCTGGGTCAACACCGTCACACCCTCATCCACCAGCAGGGCATGAAACTCCTCAGGCGAGCGGGCCACCGCCTCGGGAACCACCACCAACCGACCACCATGCAGCAGCGCCCCCCAGATCTCCCACACCGAGAAGTCAAAGGCATACGAGTGGAACTGCGTCCACACCTGCTCGGCCGACAGCTCGACCCCGAGCCGCAGATCGTCGAACAGCTGCGCGACGTTGTGTTGGGTGACCGCAACGCCTTTGGGCACACCCGTGGTCCCCGACGTGTAGATCACATGCGCCACATCAGCCGGCGCCGGCGCCGGCAGCGGGGTGCTCGGCTGGGCCGCCACCGCCGCATCGGCCACATCGATGACCACCCCACCAAACCCCCCGAGCCGATCCACCAGCTCGGCGGTGGTGACCGCGACCCTCGGGGCGGCATCAGTCAGCATGAACTCCACCCGCGCGCCCGGCAGCGCCGGGTCGATCGGCAGATACGCCGCCCCGGACTTGAGCACCGCCACGATCGCCACGATCGCCTCGGCCGACCGCGAAAACAGCAGCGCGACAAACTCACCCGGGCCCGCGCCGGACTCGACCAACACGCGCGCTAACCGATTGGCCGCCTCGTCAAGCTCCCGATAGGACATGGACCGGCCCTCGAACGTCACCGCCACCGCATCCGGAGTCCGCGCCACCTGCCCGGCGAACAACTCCACCACCGACACCGGCACCACCGCACGACCCAACGCCGACGCATTGCCCATCGCACCGAGTCGCGCGCATTCGGCGGTGTCGAGCACATCGATCGAGGACAGTCGGCGATGCGGGTCGTCGGTGATGGCGACCAACACCCGCCGCAGTCGCTCGGTCAGGGTGTTAACGGTGTCCGGGTCGAACACGTCGGTGCGGAATTCGACGGTTCCGCCGATCCCGGCGGCCCGGCCGTCGTCGCTCCTGCGGGCTGACAGTGAGAACGTCAGGTCCATACGGGCGGTACCTGTTTCGACCGGCTCGGCGCTGACCTGCAGGTCCCCCAGACGAAGCTCCGCCGCGTTGTCACTCTGCCAGGCGAGCATCACCTGGACCAGGGGGTGGTGCGCCAGGGAGCGGCTGGGGTTGAGCCGCTCGACCAGCACCTCGAAGGGCACATCCTGGTGGTCGAAGGCCGCCAGGACGTGCTGACGCACCCGGGCCAACAGCTCGGCGACGCTGGGATCACCTCCGAGATCCACGCGCAACACCAGGGTGTTGACGAAGAATCCCACCACGTCGTCCAGCGCGGAGTCACGGCGGCCGGCGATCGGAAAGCCCACCGCCACATCGGAACTCGCACTGATCTTGGCCAGCAGCACCGCCAGAGCCGCCTGCACCACCATGAATTCGGTGGCGTTGTGTGCCCGCGCCACCGCATGCACCCGTTGCTGCAACTCCGCGGGCCAGTCGATGCCCACGCTGGCCCCGCGATGATCGGCCACCGACGGATACGGCCGATCCGTAGGCAGCTCGATACGCTCGGGCAACCCCGCCAAGGCTCGTTCCCAATAGGCCAGCTGCCCGGCGATCGGGCTGTCCGGATCGTCCAGGTCTCCGAATTGCGTCCGCTGCCAGATCGCGTGGTCGACGTACTGCACCGCCAGCGGCGCCCACTGCGGCGCCCTGCCGCCGCTGCGACTGGCGTAGGCGGTGCCCAGATCGCGCACCAGTGGATTCAGCGACCAACCATCCGCAGCAATATGATGGACCACCGCCACCAACACATGCTCGTCATCGCCGCGACGGAATAGCTTTGTTTGTATGGGTATTTCGCTTGCGAGATCGAACGCGTACCTTGCTGCGGCATCCACACCCTCCTTTATCCGTGCCGGCGACCAACCGGCGGCATCAATTACGTCCCACCCGACGTCCGCCCGCTCAGCGGGAATCACCACCTGCCGCGGTGTCCCGTCGGAGACGGCGAACACCGTGCGCAAACTCTCATGTCGAGCCACCACGTCGAGGAGGGCGGCGTGCAGGGCCTCCACGTCCAATCGACCGCGCACTCGCAGCACCGCCGGCATGTTGTACATCGGCGACGGTCCCTGCAACTGATCGATGAACCACAACCGGGACTGCGCGAACGACAACGGCACCAACTCCGGCCGTGCACCCGCCCGCAGCCGCGGAATCCGTTGAGTGCCAGCACCGGCAAGCCGCGGCGCCAACTGGGCCACCGTGGGCGCCTCGAACAGCGTCCGCACCGAAACGCCGGCGTCGAAGGCGGTGTTCACCGCCGCGAGCAAGCGCATCGCCGACAGCGAGTCGCCGCCGAGGTCGAAGAAGGAGTCGTCGACGCCGACGCGTTCCACGCCGAGCACCTGGGCGTAGATGCCCGCCAGGATCTCCTCGATCGCGCTCGTCGGGGCCCGGTAGCGGTCGGCGTCGGAGTATTCCGGTGGCGGCAGCGCGCGGATGTCGAGCTTGCCGTTGGGGGTCAGCGGCAACGCCTCGAGCACCACCACCGCCGAGGGCACCATGTATGTGGGGAGCCGCTGACCCAACCAGGCCCGAATGTCGGTCGGGTCAGCGACTCCGGTCACATAGCCGACGAGACGCTTGTCGCCGGCCCGGTCTTCACGGGCGATCACCGCCGCATGCTCAACGCCGTCCAATTCGCTTAAAGCGGCCCGGATTTCGCCGAGTTCGATCCGGTAGCCGCGGATCTTGACCTGCTCGTCGGCGCGACCCAGGTACTGCAACTGCCCGTCGGCGCCCCACCGGACCAGGTCACCGGTGCGATACATCCGCGCGCCGGGTGCCCCGACCGGGCAGGCGACAAACCGCGTCGACGACAGGCCCGGGCGGCCCACATAGCCGGTCGCCAGCCCGCCGCCGGCCACATACAGCTCACCGACCACACCGACGGGCACCTGACACAGCCAGCCGTCGAGCACGAAGAAGGCCAAGTGCGCCAAAGGCGTTCCGATGGGGCTGATGTTGCTGTCGACGTCCCCGTCGACGATCTCCCGGAACGAGGCGTGCACCGTCGCCTCGGTGATGCCATACATATTCACCAGACGGGGCGGGCCCGGGTGACGGTGCAACCACGTGGCCAACCGGTGCGGCTCGAGCGCCTCACCACCGAAGACCACCGTCTGCAACTTCAACCGCTCACCCAATTCGGGGGCCAACGCATCAGCGCTTTGCAGCGCATAGAACGCCGACGGCGTCTGACTCAACACGCTGACCTGCTCGCGAACCAACAACGCGTGCAGGTCTTCTGGCGATCGGACCACGTCGTCGGGCACGATCACCAGACGCCCGCCATACAGCAACGACCCGAAGATTTCCCACACCGAGAAGTCGAACGCCAATGAATGGCACTGGGTCCAGACCGTGCCCGCACTCAGTCGCGCGTCGATCGCTTCCAGCAGCTGGGTGACATTGCGGTGGGTTACAGCCACTCCCTTGGGAATTCCCGTCGAGCCGGACGTGTAGATGAGGTACGCGATGCTGTCCGCCGCCGGCACCGGAAGCCCGGTGGTGGGCCGGGTTGCCACGGCGGGGTCGTCGATGTCGACGATCACCCCGGCGAACCCGTCCAGCCGGGCGCGCACCTCGGCGGTGGTCACCGCGGCGATCGGCGCAGCATCACCGAGCACGAACTCCAACCGCGCCGCCGGCACGCTCGGGTCGATCGGCACATACGCCGCCCCGGTCTTGAGGACCGCGAGGATCGCCACGATCGCTTCGGCCGACCGCGGGATCACCACCGCCACTCGCTGACCCGGGCCCGCGCCCCGCTCGGAAAGCAAGTGCGCCAACCGGTTCGTCGACTCGTAGAGCTCTCGGTAGGTCAACGAGCGCGCGCCGCAGGTGATCGCCACGGCCCCTGGAGCGCTTGCCACCTGCGCGGCGAACAACGCCGGAATCGACACCAACGCCATCGGCGGCGCGGTGACTATCGCGCGGTTACCGGCCACGTCGAGCCGCTCGCGTTCGGCCTCGTCGAGCAGGTCGATCGACGACAATCGTTGAGCCGGATCGGCGGTCATGGCCGCCAGCACCCGATGAAACCGCTCGATCAGCGTTTCGATGCTCGACGGGTCGAACACGTCGGTGCGGAACTCCACCGCTCCGCCGATGCCGCCCGGCCGGCCGTCCTCGGTCCACCGTTCGTTCAGCGAGAAGACCAGATCCATCCGGGCGACCTGGGTGTCCAGCGGCAGAGGCGTGACCTGCACGTCGCCCAATTCCAGTCCGGCGGCGGGGCCGTCATGCTGCCACGGCAGGTTCTGCCAGGCCAACACCACCTGGACCAGCGGGTGGTGGGCCAGGCTGCGGCTGGGACGGAGCCGCTCCACGAGCACTTCGAAGGGCACGTCCTGGTGTTCGTATGCCGCCAGGCTGCGCTGCCGCACCCTGGCCAACAGTTCGGCGACGCTGGGATCGCCGCCGAGATCCACGCGCAGCACCAGGGTGTTGACGAAGAAGCCCACCACGTCGTCCAGCGCGGGATCGCTGCGTCCGGCGATCGGAAAGCCCACGGCGACATCGGAAGTCGCGCTGAGCTTGCCCAGCAGCACCGAGAGCGCGGCCTGCATCACCATGAACTCGGTGGCATTGTGTGCCCGCGCCACCGCGCGCACCCGTTGCTGCAACTCCGCGGGCCAGTCGATATCCACGCTCGCCCCGCGATAATCGGCCACCAACGGATACGGCCGATCCGTCGGCAACTCGCCGCGTTCGGGCAACCCCGCCAGGGCTTGTTCCCAGTAGGCGAGCTGCCCGGCGATGGGGCTGTCCGGGTCCTCGAGGTCGCCGAATTGCGCACGCTGCCACAGCGTGTAGTCCACGTATTGCACCGGCAGCGGCGCCCAGTCCGGCACCCGGCCGGCGCGCCGGCTGGCATAGGCCGTCCCGAGGTCACGCACCAGCGGCGCCAGCGACCACCCGTCCGCGGCGATGTGGTGGGCCACCGCCACCAACACGTGATCGTCGTCGTCGAGCCGGAAAAGCGTTGTCCGCAGAGGAATCTCGTCGGACAGATCAAAGTGGTGCCGGGCCGCGGTGCCGATCGCAGCACCGAGTCGCTCTATCGACCACCCGTCGGCGTCGATGACCTGCCAGGCGGCGCCGGTGGACTCGGCTGTGAGGACGACTTGGCGCGGTGTTCCCTGGTCGGCGACGAAGACTGTGCGCAGGCTTTCGTGGCGGCCGACCACGTCGGCCAGGGCGGCGCCCATCGCGTCGGTGTCCAGGTGTCCGCTCAGTCGCAGGGCGACGGCCATGTTATGGACCGGGGACGGCCCGTGCAATTGGTCGAGAAACCAGAGCCGGGACTGGGCGAAAGATAGCGGCACCACGGGGGGCCGGTCGACCGGAGCCACCCGCGCGAGCTTGGTCCCGCCCCCGCGGATCCGTGGCGCCAGCTCCGCGACGGTGGGTGCCTCGAACAGGGATCGGACGGTGAGGTCGGCGTCCAGTTCGGTATTCACGGCCGAGACGAGCCG
>NZ_LZMG01000257.1:0-10562 GCF_001673615.1 Mycobacterium sp. 1245499.0 | reverse complement strand
CCTGCTCCGGCTTGCCCTCCGCCTTGGCGGTTTCCTCGGCGATGCGGCGCTCGCTGGCCACCACGTCCTCGGGCACGTCCTCGCGCGAGAGGTAGCGGGCCTTGAGCGCGGCGATCTGCAGCGCGACGGCGTGCGCCGCCTCGGTGTCCGAGCCCTGGTATTCGACCAGCACGCCGACCGCGGGCGGCAAATCGGCCGCCCGCCGGTGCAGGTAGGTCTCGACGGTGCCGTCGAAGTTCGCGACGCGGCGCAGCTCCAGCTTCTCGCCGATCTTGGCCGAGAGCTCCGCGATGGCCTGCTCGACGGTCTTCGTGCCCGAGGACGTGGTGGCCAGCGAGCGCCGCATCGCCGAGGAAACCGCCAAGGCGGAGGGCAAGCCGGAGCAGGCCCTGCCCAAGATCGTCGAGGGCCGGCTGAACGGCTTCTTCAAGGACGCGGTGCTGCTAGAGCAGCCGTCGGTGTCCGATAGCAAGAAGACCGTCAAGGCGCTGCTCGAGGACGCCGGTGTCACCGTCACGCGCTTCGTTCGCTTCGAGGTGGGTCAGGCCTGATCGAGGCCTGACCGCCCCGGCCGCGGACAAGCCGGGAAACCTCCCGGTCGGCAGGGTGCGCGGGTTAGCGTCAGTGCTATGCGACACGTGCACGCGTTCGGCGACGATGCCCTTGGCGATCTGGACGCGGTCGGCCTGGCCGACGCCCTTCGGTCCGGCCGGGTGGGCCGGGCCGAGGTCATCGAGGCCGCAATCGCCCGCACCGAGGCCGTCGACCCGCTCCTGAATGGCTTGGCGTACGCGGCTTTTGACCAAGCGCGGGCCGGTGCGGCCGCCCCGGTGGCGGGCTACTTCGGCGGCGTCCCGACGTTCATCAAGGACAACATCGACGTCGCCGGGCAGCCTTCGATGCACGGCACCGATGCGTGGGCGCGCCGCAATGCCGTCGCCGACAGCGTGTTCACTCAGCTCTATCTCGCCACCGGGCTGACCTCGGTGGGCAAGACGCAGCTGTCGGAATTCGGCTTCAGCGCGTCGGCTGAACACCCTCGCCTGGGCCCGGTCCGCAACCCGTGGGACACCGACTACACCGCCGGAGCGTCGTCGTCGGGATCGGGTGCCTTCGTCGCCGCCGGCGTGGTGCCCATGGCGCACGCCAACGACGGCGGCGGCTCGATCCGAATTCCGGCCGCCTGCAACGGGTTGGTCGGGCTCAAACCGTCGCGCGGGCGGTTGCCCCTGGACGCGACGCTGCGCCGGATGCCGGTGGGCGTCGTCGTCAACGGGGTGGTGTCCCGTTCGGTGCGCGACACCGCGGCCTTCTACCGCGAGGCCGAACGCATCTGGCGCAACCCCAAGCTGGCACCGATCGGCGACGTCACCGGGCCCGGCCGGCAGCGGTTGCGGATCGCGGTGCTCACCCGTTCGATACAGCGCGAGTGCAGCCCGCAGGTGCGCGAGCTGACGCTGAAGTCCGCGGGCCTGCTCGAGGAGCTGGGCCACCGGGTCGAACACGTCGACCAGCCCCCGGTCGCGGCCAGTTTCGTCGACGACTTCGTGTTGTATTGGGGTTTCCTGGCGCTGGCCCAGGTGAGCGGCGGGCGACACATGTTCGGTGAGACGTTCGACCGCAGCAAGCTCGACAGCCTGACGCTGGGTCTGCTCCGGCACACCAGCCGCAACCTGCACCGCCTACCGGCGGCGATCGTGCGGCTGCGCCGGGCGCGCCGGCGCACCGCGCGATTCGCCCGCACTTACGACGCGGTGCTCACGCCGACCGTCGCCGACGAGACGCCGCGCATCGGGTTCCTGGCGCCGACCGATTACCGGCAGGTGATCAGCCGGCTGATCGACTGGGTGTCGTTCACCCCGCTGCACAACGTCACCGGGGAACCCGCGATCTCGCTGCCGCTGGCCCAGTCCGCCGACGGCATGCCGGTGGGCATGATGCTGTCGGCCGATATGGGTCAGGAAGCGCTGCTGCTCGAATTGGCCTACGAGCTCGAAGAGGCGCGGCCATGGGCGCGCATCCAGGCCGCCGGGTGATCGAGCTTCGCCGCGCTTGCGATCGCCGCTAGTGCTAGTCGGAGCCGAGTTTCTCGAGCATCCTTTTGAATTCGCGCTGCTGGGTTTCGGTGAGCTTGCTCAGGATGCGGGCGTCGGCACCGCGGACCGCTCCTTCGGCGCGCTTGAGCAGGGCGCGGCCCTGCCCGGTCAGGTTGGCCGGCAGCGCCCGCCCAGAGGACACCGTCGACGGGCGCGCCACCGCCCCGATTTCTTCCAGCTTGCGCAGCACGGTGTTCATCGCCTGCGGGGTGACGTTGGTGTGGCGAGACAGCTCGGCGCTCGACATTCCCGGGAACATCGAAAGAATGCGCAGGCAAACGAATTCGGGCAGGGTCAGGCCCAGCGGGCCCAACGCGGCGGCAACCTCGGGTCGCAGCACCGCGCCCACCCGGTAGAGCAGGTAACCCAGCGGAGCATCGTCGGCCTGAATCATGTCAACGATATTGACATATTTATGCCGGACCGACGCGCACATCGGGCAGACCGTGATTGTCCGCGCCGCAACGGGGTAACCGGTTGGCTACCCGAAAGCGCTTGTGGTACCCGAGGAGGTTCGATGCCGAAGACGACAAAGGGCGGCGCGGCCAAGAAGAGCGAATTGCCCAGCACGTTGCAACGTTCCAGCGCCAAGGCCCAGCGCACGTTCGCGAAAACCCATGATGCGGCCGCCGAGGAGTACGGCAGCGAGGAGCGCGCCCACCGGGTGGCCTACTCCGCCGTCAAGCACAGTTTCGAGAAGGTGGGCGATCACTGGGAGCCCAAGGACAAAAAGGGCCCGTCCGACGAGCGGGCCAAGAGCGGTGGCCGGCGTCCGACCGGTCAATCGGCCGAGGGTGTCGACGCCAACGCCAGCAAAAAACACCTGCTCGACCTGGCCCGTCGGCTCGACATCGCCGGCCGGTCCAGCATGAACAAGTCGGAGTTGGTGGACGCGATCAAGAAGCACAACCGCAAGGTCCGGGGTCGCTGAGCGGCAGCGCGGACCGTGCTAGGGCGGGATGCGCCGCGGTGTAACGCTTTTCGCTAGAGGATAGGCCGGCCGCCAGTGACGGCCACCCGGGCCCCGGAGATGTAGCTCGCGTCGTCGGAGGCCAACAACACGTAGATCGCGGCGAGTTCGGCCGGCTGACCCGCGCGCCCCAGGGGCACGTTGTCCCCGAAGGATTCCACGCTGTCCGGCGGCATCGTCGACGGGATCAAGGGCGTCCAGATCGGTCCGGGTGCCACGCTGTTGACGCGAATCCCCTTGTCGCCCAGGAGTTGAGCCAAGCTGGCCGAGAAATTCGCGATCGCCGCCTTCGTCGCCGCGTACGGCGCCAGGGTCGGATTGGGACTATCGGAATTCACCGACGAGCTGCCGATGATCGACGAGCCCGGGCGCATGTGCGGCACGGCGGCCTTGGCGAGGTAGAAGTACGCACCGATGTTGAGCCGGAACGTGTACTCCCACTCCTCGTCGCTGATCTCGTCGAGACTCTTGTGCATCATCTGGAAGGCGGCGTTGTTGACCAGGATGTCCACGCCGCCCAACTCCTGCACCGCGCGGTCCACCACGGCGCGGCAGTGCGCGGCATCGGAGAGGTCGCCGGGCACCAACACGCAGTTGCGACCGGCATTGGTGACGTAACGGGCGACGTCACGCGCGTCGTCGTCCTCGTTGAGGTAGGCGATCAACACGTCAGCGCCCTCGCGCGCAAAGGCGATCGCGACGGCGCGCCCGATGCCGCTATCGCCGCCGGTGATGATCGCCTTTTTGCCCAGCAGTTTTCCCGAGCCCTGGTAACTGTTTTCACCACAGTCGGGAATCGGGTCCATCTGCGCCTGTACGCCAGGAACGGATTGTTGCTGCGCCACGAAGCCCATGCCATTTCCTTTACCGATTCGAAGTTTGTTGTGTGATTGACGTTTCGGGCAGGCCGAGCATCTTGCCGGTTTTAACGGTGCACCGCTTTATCAGTCGCGCTGCGCCGGGCCCGCCGTGGGAACGTCGGGGTCGTCGTCGGCGGGCGGCTCCGGATCGCGCCATTCCTCGCTGCGACTGGATCGATTGCCGCGAATCGTGCCCTCCAGTTCCTCCTTGAGCGCGTCGTCCTCGCGTGAGCCGTGCTTGGAGTTTCCGCGTTGCACCTAACTGCCCCCTTTGCGGCTGTCTCGGCTTGCGCCCCCGACATTTGCCAGACGCGGGCCTCAGCGCACCGGTTACCCCTCAGCACCCGGACTAATCACCGTGCCGAATGTGAATGATGGTGCAGCTGTTATCAACTGAGGCTGAAGGTGCTCCCCGCGAAAGCAACAATTTTGCGTCTCTAACCGGGCAATTCGGCTAATGGGGCGAACGTCGGTGTTTAAAGCGGAAGTCGGTTGGCTATTTGCTGCTTATATCGTCATGCCCTTCCGGGGGGCAATTGTTCGACACGAAAGGAATGGACAATGAAGGTCACCAAGACTGCCGTCGCGACAGCTGCCGCTGCCGGGGGGATAGCGGTGGCGAGCGTCTTCGCAGCGACGCCCGCGGCCGCCGCGCCCAACATTCAGGGGTTCGGCACCAGCGAACAACTGGTGGACGGGCCGCTGATCACCAACTACACGGTCAGCAACCTGCAGCCCAGCAATGTCACGATTCCCGGGTACACGCCGAAAGGCACGCTGTACCAGGCCGACATCAGCGCCAGGTCGGACGGCGGGCTGGTCACCCCGATGGTCAACGACTTCATCGCCCGCGGGCCCAACGGCCAGAACTACCGCGTGATCGACAAGGTGGGGGCGCCCAACGGGCTCAACCCGGCGCCGATCGCGCCGGGCAACGAGTCGACCGGCACGCTGTACTTCGACGTGACCGGCGCGCCGCCGAACGGCGTCGTCTACAACGACGGCAACCAGGACATCCTGATCTGGACGTCCAACGTCGAGGGTGGCGCGGCGCCGGGTGCGCCGAACAGCCCGGCACCGGGTGCGCCGCCGGCGCCTGCACCCGCACCCGCGGCACACGCCTGATCTGAGTAAATCTCCCCGCGCCACACCGCCGTGGCGCGGGGAGATTTGCATTGAGGGGAATCGTGCGCGCTCGAATCGGGTATGCGACTACTCATGAGTAACCCGGATCACAGGCCGGCGCCGGTGCGTGCCCAGGCGAAGCGGAACGCCGAGCAAGCCCGCGAGGCCATGGAAGAACGACGCAGCAAGCAAACCGGCGGGGTGAGCGGTTGGGTGGCCGAACGCGCGGGGAGATGGGATCTGTCCGGTCAGGACGAGACCGCCCTGCAGCGCCAGAAGTATCTGTGGAATGTGCTGGTGGACTACTGGTTTCGCATGGAGATCGACGGCTGGGAGAACATCCCCGAGTCGCCACCGGCGCTGTTGGTGGGGATTCATTCCGGGGCGCCGTTCGTGTGGGACGCGTGGACCGTCGGTCTGCAATGGTGGCGGCGGTTCGGACAGGAGCGCACCCTGCACGGGACCGCCCACGATGCGTTGATGGCGATTCCGTTGTTCGGGCGCTACTTCCGGTCCATGGGCGTTTTGCCGGCCGCCCCCGACGCGATCGCGACCGCCCTGGCAGAGGGGCGTGACGTGGCGTTGTGGCCCGGCGGGGAAGTGGATTCGCTGCGCCCGTGGACCGAGCGCGATCAGGCCAACCTGGCGGGGCGGACCGGCTTCGTCAAGATGGCGATCCGGGCCGGGGTGCCGATCGTGCCCATCGCCACCGTGGGCGGCGCCGACGCGATGCCGGTGCTGATCCGCGGGGACCGGCTGTCGAAAGCTCTGCGCCTGGATAAGATCCTGCGGCTCAAGGTGTTCCCGTTGGCTGTCTCGTTGCCGTGGGGTATCGCGCCGGCGGCGCTGCCGCAGCTGCCCCTGCCGGCCAAGATCCGCACCCGCTTCATGCCCGCGGTCGAACTCGACAACGATCCCGCGAAGGCTGACGACGACCAATACGTCGAACGCAAATACCATGAGGTGCAACACGCCATCCAGGACGGGATGAATGCGCTGGCGCGCAAGCGCGCGTTCCCCTTATTCGGCTGACCAGGCACCGAAGCGCTGCAGCGCAGCCAATTACGGCCGTTAGGGTCAGCCTGCCCGCGTTCCGTTGAGGTGGAGACCGGCGTCGGTGACGAACCATTCGGGTTGCGGCGGCGTCGCCGCCCGGTAGCCGACACCTCGCACGGTGTCGACCAGGAATTGGTGCCGGGCGCCGAGCTTGGTGCGCAACCGCCGGATGTGCACGTCGACGGTGCGCACCTTGCCGGTGCTGTCATAACCCCACACTTCCTGCATCAGTCGGGTCCGGGTGAACGCCTGACCGGCATGCTGCACAAGGAAATTCAGCAGTTTGAACTCGGTGAGGGTCAGACACAGATCCTGGCCGTCCAGCGACGCGGTGAAACTGGCCGGATGCAGCACCAGGTCGCCGAACTTCAGCGTGCCGTCGATCACGCTGCGCCGCCGCCCGATCGCCAGCCGGAGCCGCGCCTGCAACTCCTCGGCACAGGTGCCGGGCAGCATCACGTCGTCGAAATTGCAATCGACGTCGACCGCCGCACAGTCCGCCGGCGCCACCAGGGCGACCACCGCGGTGGCGGGGCTGTCGGTCGTGAGGCGATGGCTGACCGCCTGGGCCAGCGCCACGTTGCTACGCGCGTCGATGATCGCGACGTCCGCGGTGGCGAGATGCCCGTCGGTCTCGGCCGTCAGGGCGATGCGGCGAATCGGTTGGGCGAACGCGGCCAAGTCCGGCAGGGCCGATTCGAAATCGTCCTCGTCGGTGAGCACCACCACGTCCAACAGCATCTCCAAACCTCGTCACGTCCCGGCTTCCCCCCCGGTCCGTAGGCACCTCTGTGGAGATGTCTTACAGCGCTACGCCTGGATACCCGTCCCGCCGAAAACTATGCAAAGCTATGCAACCTCAGGCTTTTCACCGGCCGAATCTGCCGGAAAGAAAGACGATGGGCCCGACCCGTTTTCACGGATCGGGCCCATCGTTCACAGCCCTGTTACTGGTTGTCCTTCTGGCGCTCCTCGGCCGCCTTGGCGCCACCGCGCGCGGCTTCCGCCTCGGCTTCCTTCTTCGCTGCGTCGCGCTGCGCGTCGGCCTTGTCCTGCTGCGCCTGGCCCTCGCGGGTCAGGTCGTCACGACCCGCCACCGCGCCGACGGCCTCCTTGGCCTTTCCTTTGGCGTCCTCGACGACGCCCTTGACAGCTTCGGCAGGTCCCGACTTGTTTTCTTCAGCCATGGAAAGTGTTCCTCCTCGTTGGCGTACTCTGAGCGATCCACGCTCAACGGCGATCGCGAGCGATCAACCCGGTCATACGGCGAGGCTGGTCCTCGTTGCTTGAGACCGCGTAATTCTGCCGCGTTGTTGCGGGTTCCCATGCCATGCATCGCTCAAACGCGGGCAACGGCGGCATCGGCGTGGACGTATTCCGGTACCTGGAGACTCGAAAATTGGTCCGGCACGCCAACTATGCGCATAATGCACCCCGTCGACGTCGCATTGTGCTGCGATGAGGCAGGATGTGAAATGCCGTTCCGGATGGAGATCGCCCGGGATGGCACTCTCATGCGAGGAGTCTGATGACGGAGTCCAGGGACCCCCAAGTCGCCGGCGCGGCGGCTGGAAGGCCGGAGCCGACAACCGCCAGCAACGGCATACCGAAATCCGCACCGGACAACGGCCTGGTTGCCGGCCAGTCCCCGAGCCGGGCCAGGTACTCGCGAGTGCTGCTCAAGCTCGGCGGTGAGATGTTCGGCGGCGGGCAGGTCGGCCTGGACCCGGACGTGGTGGCGCGGGTGGCCCGGCAGATCGCCGAGGTGGTCCGCGGCGGTGTGCAGGTGGCCGTCGTCATCGGCGGTGGCAACTTCTTTCGGGGCGCGCAGCTTCAGCAGCGCGGCATGGAACGCACCCGGTCGGACTACATGGGCATGTTGGGCACCGTCATGAACAGCCTTGCGCTGCAAGACTTTCTGGAGAAGGAAGGCATCGTCACCCGCGTCCAGACCGCGATCACCATGGGCCAGGTGGCCGAGCCCTACCTGCCGCTGCGCGCCGTGCGTCACCTGGAAAAGGGGCGGGTGGTGATCTTCGGGGCCGGCATGGGACTGCCGTACTTCTCCACCGACACGACGGCCGCGCAGCGCGCCTTGGAGATCGGCGCCGAGGTGGTCCTGATGGCCAAGGCCGTCGACGGCGTGTTCTCCGCGGATCCGCGGCAGCATCCCGATGCCGAATTGATCGCCGCGATCAGCCACCGCGAGGTCATCGACCGGGGGCTACGAGTGGCCGATGCCACCGCGTTCAGCCTGTGCATGGACAATGGCATGCCGATCCTGGTGTTCAACCTGCTGACCAATGGCAATATCGCCCGGGCGGTCGCTGGTGAGAAGATCGGGACTCTGGTCACCACCTGAACCGAGACGCGATGATCTGCGCTTGCGAGGATCCGCAACGCAGCTGAGGAGGAGCGGCGCACATGATTGACGAGGCTCTCTTCGACGCGGAAGAGAAAATGGAGAAAGCCGTAGCGGTCGCCCGCGACGACTTGTCGACCATCCGAACCGGGCGGGCCAACCCCGGCATGTTCTCGCGGATCGTGATCGACTACTACGGCTCGGCCACGCCCATCACCCAACTGGCCAGCATCAACGTGCCCGAGGCGCGCCTGGTCGTCATCAAGCCCTACGAGGCCAGCCAGGTCGGCGCGATCGAGACGGCGATCCGCAACTCCGACCTGGGCGTCAACCCCACCAACGACGGCACCCTGATCCGGGTAGCGGTCCCGCAGCTCACCGAGGAACGCCGCCGCGAGCTGGTCAAACAGGCCAAGGGCAAGGGCGAGGACGCCAAGGTCTCGGTGCGCAACATCCGCCGCAAGGCGATGGAGGAGCTGCACCGCATCCGCAAGGACGGCGAGGCCGGCGAGGACGAGGTCGGCCGGGCCGAAAAGGACCTGGACAAGACCACCCACCAGTACATCACCCAGATCGAAGAGCTGGTCAAGCACAAAGAAGGCGAACTGCTGGAGGTCTGACGACCGCTCAGCAGCTAAGTTCATCCAGGCCAGTGGCAACCCCAGAACCCGGCGCAGGCAACCCGCCCGACAATCGGGCGCGCGCCGCCAAGAAGACGAGCGCGCAGCCGGCCAAGAAGACGTCCCGGGCCGGACGCGACCTGCGCGCCGCCATCGCGGTGGGGGCCGGGATCGGCGGCGTGCTGATCGTCACGCTGGTGTTCGCCCCGCGGTTCTGGGTTCCCATCGTCGCGCTCGCCATCATGGTGGCCACCCACGAAGTGGTGCGGCGATTGCGCGAAGCCGGCTACGTCATCCCGGTCATCCCGCTGCTGGCAGGCGGCCAGCTCACCGTCTGGCTGACCTGGCCGTTCCACGCCGCTGGCGCCCTGGCCGGCTTCGGCGTCACCGTCGTGGTCTGCAACGTGTGGCGGCTGTTCATGCAGGACAACACCAAACGGCCCGAGCCGTTCGACGGGTCGCCGTCGGCCAACTACCTCAGGGACGCCTCGGCGACGGTGTTCCTGGCCGCCTGGGTGCCGCTGTTCGCCTCCTTCGGCGTGCTGCTGGTCTACCCGCACGACGGCGCAGGACGGGTGTTCTGCCTGATGATCACCGTCGTCGCCTCCGACACCGGCGGGTATGCCGTGGGGGCGCTACTCGGCAAGCACCCGATGGTGCCGGCGATCAGCCCCAAGAAGTCGTGGGAGGGGTTCGCCGGATCGTTGGTGTTCGGGATCACCGCGGCGACGCTGACCGCGACTTTGCTGGCCCACAAACCATGGTGGATCGGCGCGTTGCTGGGCGTCATCCTGGTGCTGACCTGCACGTTGGGGGATCTGGTGGAGTCTCAGGTCAAGCGCGACCTCGGCATCAAGGACATGGGACGGCTGCTGCCCGGCCACGGCGGACTGATGGATCGGCTCGACGGCGTCCTGCCCTCGGCGGTCGCCGCCTGGACGGTGCTGACCCTCGTTCCCTAGGCCGGTCCGGTCGAGAGGCGATACTGGACAGGTCATGGTTGCACAACTGGTTTTCTCCGAGCCGCGTCCCGGCAGGCCGCCGCGGCACCTGGCCGACCTCGACGAGGACGGTCGCACGGCCGCCGTCACCGAGCTGGGCCTGCCGGCGTTTCGCGCCAAGCAGCTGGCGCATCAGTACTACGCGCGGCTGATCGCCGACCCGCGGCAGATGACCGACCTTCCGGCGGGCCTGCGCGACGCCCTCGCCGAGACGATGTTCCCGATCCTGCTCACCGCGGCCGCCGAGGTGACCTGCGACGCAGGCCAGACGCGAAAGACGTTGTGGCGGGCCCTCGATGGGGTCACCGTCGAGTCGGTGCTGATGCGTTACCCGCAACGCAACACGGTGTGCATTTCGTCGCAGGCCGGTTGCGGCATGGCGTGTCCGTTCTGCGCGACCGGTCAGGGCGGGCTGACTCGCAACCTGTCGACGGCGGAGATCCTCGAGCAGGTCCGCGCCGGCGCCGCGGCC
>NZ_LZMG01000256.1:0-728 GCF_001673615.1 Mycobacterium sp. 1245499.0 | reverse complement strand
TTCTTCCGCAAGGGTGTCACCAATGTGGGGCAATTCACGTTGGTCAAGTAGGGCGGGACAAGTCGGCCCCGAACGGTTCACCGTTCGGGGCCGATTGCTTTACTGGGCCGGTTACTTCTCCAGCGTGAACTGATTGACGTCGGTGTAGCCCGCACGGAACAACTTCGCGCAGCCGGTCAGGTACTTCATGTACCGGTCGTAGACCTCCTGGGACTGGATGGCGATCGCCTGCTCGCGATTGGCCTCGAGTGCCTCGGCCCACAGGTCCAAGGTCCTGGCGTAGTGCAGCTGCAGCGACTGGACGCGGGTCAGGTCGAAGCCCGCGGTCACTCCGTACTCGCCGACGGTCTGCGGCGTCGGCAGCCAGCCGCCGGGGAAGATCTCGGCCAGGATGAACTGCGAGAACTGCACGATTTCGTGGGTCAGCTTCAGGCCCTTGGCCCGCGCGTCTTTGAACGACGGCCGAACGATGGTGTGCAGCAACATCACTCCGCCGGGCGGCAGCGCCTGGTAGGCCATTTTGAAGAAGCGGCCGTAGCGCTGCCGGCCGAAGTGCTCGAACGCGCCGATGGACACGATGCGGTCCACGGGCTCGTGGAACTTCTCCCAGCCCTCCAGCAGCACCCGCCGGCTGCGGGGGGTGTCCATCTGATCGAAGGACTGCTGCACGTGCTCGGCCTGGTTTTCCGACAGTGTGAGGCCGACGACGTTGACGTCGTACTTCTCGA
>NZ_LZMG01000255.1:0-700 GCF_001673615.1 Mycobacterium sp. 1245499.0 | reverse complement strand
TGACGATGATTGCGTCGCGGGCCGGTTTGGTGATGGATCCGGGTTCGAAGGTGACGTATAACGGGGTGGAGATCGGCCGGGTGGGGTCGATTGCGGAGACGGTGCGTGATGGGAAGCCGGCGGCGAAGTTCACGTTGGAGGTGTTTCCGCGGTATTTGGCGTTGATTCCGGCGAATGTGAATGCGGATATCAAGGCGACGACGGTGTTTGGTGGCAAGTATGTGTCGTTGACGACGCCGGCGAATCCGTCGCCGCAGAAGATTTCGTCGCGCACGGTGATCGATGCGCGGTCGGTGACCACCGAGATCAATACGTTGTTTCAGACGATCACGTCGATCGCGGAGAAGGTGGATCCGATCAAGCTGAATCTGACGTTGAGTGCGGCGGCGCAGTCGTTGTCGGGGTTGGGGGAGAAGTTCGGTCAGTCGGTGGTCAACGCCAACGTGTTGCTTGATGATGTGAATCCGCGGATGCCGCAGGCGCGCAAGGATATTCAGCAGTTGGCGGCGTTGGGTGATACGTATGCGAATGCGGCGCCGGATCTGTTCGACTTTTTGAACGACGCGGTGATCACCGCGCGCACCCTCAATGCTCAGCAGAAGGATTTGGATCAGGCGTTGTTGTCGGCGGCCGGGTTTGGTAACACCGGTGCCGAGCTGTTCAACAAGGGTGGGCCGTATCTGGCGCGCGGCGCCGCCGA
>NZ_LZMG01000254.1:0-11789 GCF_001673615.1 Mycobacterium sp. 1245499.0 | reverse complement strand
GCCGCGGTAATGTAGGCCTCGCACAGCGGTGCGCTCATCGCGCCCAGCACCGCATCGTCGCCCATGGCCGGCCAGGACACTTGCGGCGGCGCCGTTGACCAGAGCGTGACCTCGCTGATCGTGCTGCTGGCCGGGTGGGCGAACAGATAGGTGTGCATCACCACCGGGCCGCTGATCACGGCGGCCATCCGGGTCGTTTCGTCGCTGGTCAGCGACGGAGACTCCTGCGGTGCGCGCTGCTGGCAGGCCCGCAGCGCGGCGACGGCATTGCTGAATGCCGTGGCCACGGTCGCACCACCGCGAGCGGTGTCCCCACGCCAGTGCAGGACCTGGGCCTGCAGTTGCCACTGCCCGTCGGGATGCTGGACCGTCGCGCGAGCCGCGACGGCCGAGTCGCGGGGGTCCTGCGGCATCGCCGGCGCCGCGCACAGCTCCTCGAACCGGAAATGGGGCCCCGGCGCCGAACCGGTCGTCTGCACCGCCTGGCCGGCCAGCGCGGGCCAGTGATACACCGCGTCCAGCGGCACGGCGTGCTGATCGATCCACGCGGTGTTCGGGATCCGGTCGCACAGCCCCGGGCAAGTCTCGGGTTCGGCGTGCGCAGGAATGACGACCACCAGAGCAACCGCGAAACCGCCGGCGACCAGCATCGTGGCCAGGATCACGCGCATCGGCAGCTTGTCCATCAAGGCACAATCGTAGATATGCAACTGACGCATTTCGGCCATTCGTGCCTACTTGCCGAGTTCGACCACACCCGCCTGCTCTTCGACCCCGGTACCTTCGCGCACGGCTTCGAGGGAATCACCGGCTTGACCGCCATCTTGATCACCCATCAGCATCCCGACCACGTCGATGCCAAACGGCTGCCGGCGTTGCTCGAGGGTAACCCGGACGCGGCGCTTTACGCGGACCCACAGACCACCGCGCAACTGGGCGCGCCCTGCCGGGAGGTCCATGTCGGCGACGAGCTGCACATCGGTGAGCTGACCGTCCGCGCCGTCGGCGGCAAGCACGCGGTCATCCACCCGGAAATCCCTGTGATAGAGAACATTTCGTTCTTGGTGGGCGATGCCGACCATCGCGCCCGGTTGATGCATCCCGGGGACGCGCTGTTCGTGCCCGACGAACCGGTGGACGTCTTGGCGACGCCCGCGGCCGCGCCGTGGATGAAGGTGTCCGAGGCGGTCGATTACCTGCGCGCGGTGGCCCCCCAGCGCGCCGTCCCGATTCACCAGGGGATCATCGCCCCGGACGCGCGGGGCATCTACTACGGCCGGCTCACCGAGATGACCAGCACCGACTTCCAGGTGCTCCCCGAAGAAGACGCCGTCACGTTCTAGCGGCCGGTTGGCGCCGCCCCGCTAGGTGATGTCGTCGGCGGCGCCGCGGCCGGCGGCGCGGCCGGAGAAGATGCAGCCGCCCAGGAAGGTGCCCTCCAGCGCGCGGTAGCCGTGCACGCCGCCGCCCCCGAATCCGGCCACCTCGCCGGCGGCGTACAGCCCGGTCAGGGGCGTGCCGTCGGCCTTCAGCACCCGCGAGGCCAGGTCGGTTTCGATGCCGCCCAATGTTTTTCTGGTCAGGATGTGCAGCTTGACCGCGATCATCGGCCCCGCCTTGGGATCGGTCAGCCGGTGCGGGGCCACCACCCGTCCCAGCCGATCACCCAGATAGGTTCGGGCGGCGCGGATCGCCGTGATCTGTCCATCCTTGCTGAACTTGTTGGCGACCTCCCGGTCCCGCGCCGTGACCTCGGCCTCCACCGTCGCGTAGTCCAGCGGCTGCACATCGGGCAGCTTGTTCATGGCGGACACCAAGTCGCGCAATGAGTTCGCGCTGACGAAGTCCACGCCCCGGTCGACAAACGCCTGGACCGGTCCGGGCGGCCCGGAACTGGCCCGGTTGCGCAGCAGCTCCTTTATGCTCTGCCCGGTCAGATCGGGATTCTGCTCCTGGCCGGAGAGCGCGAACTCCTTCTCAATGATCTTGGCGTTCAACACAAACCAGGTGTAGTCGAACCCCGATTGGGTGATGTATTCCAAGGTGCCCAGCGTGTCGAAGCCCGGATAGAGCGGCACCGGCAACCGATTGCCGTTCGCATCGAGCCACAGCGACGACGGGCCGGGGATGATGCGGATGCCGTGCAGCGGCCAGATGGGGTCATAGTTGGTGATGCCCTCGACGTAGTGCCACATGCGGTCGGGGTTGATCACCCGCGCCCCGGCCCGCTGCGCAATGCCGATCATTCGGCCGTCGACATGGGCCGGCACCCCGCTCAGCAGTTGCTCGGGGACGCGGCCCATCCGCTTGGGCCAATTCTTGCGCACCAGTTCGTGATTGGACCCGATGCCGCCACTGGTGACGATCACCGCGTCGGCACGGAATTCGAACTGTCCTAACGCTTTTCGCGACGACGCGACGCCCCTCGGCGTGGCGGAGGGCTCCAGCACGGTGCCCCGCACGCCAGTCACCGCCTCACCCTCGACGATCAACTCGTCGACCTGATGGCGATGCGCGAACCGCACGGATGAGCGGTCGCGCAACTGACGGGCGAAAATCTCCACCAACGCGGGCCCGGTACCCCAGGTGATGTGGAAGCGGGGAACCGAATTGCCGTGCCCCTGTGCGCCATACCCGCCGCGCTCCGCCCAGCCCACCAACGGGAAAAGCTTGAGCCCCCGCGAACGCAACCAACTGCGCTTCTCCCCCGCGGCGAAATCGACGTAGGCGTGCGCCCATTGGCGTGGCCAATAATCCTCGGGCCGGTCGAACGCCGCCGTGCCCAGCCAGTCCTGCAGCGCCAATTCATGGCTGTCGCGAATTCCCAACCGGCGCTGTTCGGGGCTGTCGACGAAGAACAACCCACCGAAAGACCAGAACGCCTGCCCGCCCAGGTTGGCGCTGTTCTCCTGGTCGACGATGAGCACCCGCAAGCCGCGATCCACCAGTTCGCAAGCCGCGACCAGGCCGGCCAGTCCCGCCCCGACGACGATGGCATCGGCGTGGAACCCCGAAACCGAAGAATCGCTCATGTCGGACCAGGGTAGTGCCCCGACGAGCAGGTCAGGCGGTCGCTGCCTCAGGCGGCGTCGAGCACGGCCCTGGCCTGATCCCAGCGGTACACGCCGGGGGTGCAGCCGTGCATCAACGCCAGGTCGACCGCGTCCACCATCGCCTGCAGCGGCCCGGGTTTGCGAAGGTGACGTGCCGCGACCGCAACCCGCACAACGCCGCCGCGCCGAGCGATCCGTTCGGCCGACAGCACCACCATCCGGCACCACCACGGCTCGGTGAGGAATCCTTCGCCGATGCCGAGCACCCGGGCGCGCACGGTGCTGTGACGGACCAGGTCGGTGATCCCGTGCAGATCGGCCAGCAAGCGGAACCCGTTGTCCGGCAACGCTTTCACAACGCCAGGCGACACCACCCAGCCGGGTGCGGCGAACAGCCGGGTGCGCAGCCCGAGGTGCTCGAGCACCCGGTCGGCGGCCATCAATCGCAGGTTGGCCTCGTGCGCCCGCAGGATCGCGAATTCGCCGCGGCGCTTCTTCGTGACCGCGTCGTCGTAGCCGTGCAACACGATGGCGTCACCGCCCGCGCGACGGGTGGTCAGCCACTCGACGGTTCTCGGGTCGCGGTCGAGCCGGTAGTCGCCGGACAGGCGGGGAGCCACCAGTAACGACACCCGCACCTTGCGGGCATCCATTTGCGTGCAGAACGCCTCGACGTCGGGCAGGGTGCGTTCACCGATCCCCGAGACCGAGACGATCAATTTTCCAGACACACCAGCAGTTTGCCGATCCCAAGTGTCGGAACGGTGAAGGACACGCAGACAGCAGGCGATGTGCAGGCGCCCATGCGTGCTCACTGATTTCGGCGGTAGGGCGAACCCGCGCAGGCCGCAAACGTCGGGCCAGGTGATCAGTTCGATATGCTAAGCAACGCCATGGATGAGGCGTCGTACGCGGCGGCAAAGACGCCGCCGTCCCACCACCCGACCGGGCAGCCGGGCGTCGAGGAACGGGTATATCCCGACCAGCTCGATGCCGCGCTGTTGCGGATCTCCGGCGTGTGCATCCTGGCCACGGTGATGGCGATCCTGGACGTCACGGTCGTCAGCGTCGCCCAACGAACCTTCATCGATCAGTTCGCCTCCTCGCAGGCCGTCGTGGCCTGGACGATGACCGGCTACACGCTCGCCCTGGCGACCGTGATCCCGATAACCGGGTGGGCCGCCGACCGGTTCGGCACCAAGCGCCTCTTCATCGGTTCGGTGGTGGCCTTCATCCTGGGCTCGTTGCTGTGCGCGATCGCGTCGAACATCTTGCAGCTCATCGTCTTTCGGATGGTACAGGGAATCGGCGGCGGCATGCTGCTGCCGTTGGGATTCATGATCTTGACCCGCGAAGCGGGCCCGGGCCGGCTGGGGCGCCTGATGTCGATCCTGAGCATCCCGATGCTGCTCGCCCCGATCGGCGGGCCGATCCTGGGCGGCTGGCTGATCGACACCTCGAGCTGGCGGTGGATCTTTCTGATCAACGTGCCGATCGGATTTCTTACCGTCGCACTCGCCGCCATCGTGTTCCCGCGCGATCATCCCGCGCGCTCGGAAACCTTCGACGCCATCGGCGTGCTGCTGCTGTCGCCGGGCCTGGCAATGTTCCTGTTCGCGGTGTCCTCCGTCCCGGGCCGGGGCACCGTGGCCGACCGCCACGTGGTGATACCGGCGACGATCGGCCTGGCGTTGATCGCGGGCTTCGTCGCGCACGCCTGGCAGCACGCCGATCATCCCCTGATCGACCTGCGGCTGTTCCGCAATCCCGTGCTCACCCACGCCAACGTGACGATGCTGGTGTTCGCCGGGGCGTTCTTCGGCGCCGGCCTGCTGTTGCCGAGCTATTTTCAACAGTTGCTGCACCACACGCCGATGCAGGCGGGCGTGCACATGATCCCCCAGGGGCTGGGCGCCATGCTGACCATGCGGCTGACCGGTCCGCTGGTGGATCGGCAGGGCCCCGGCAAGATCGTGCTGGTCGGCATCGCGCTGATCACCGCCGGCCTGAGCGCCTTCGCCTTCGGGGTGGCCACCCAGGCCCACTATCTGCCGACGCTGCTGGTCGGGCTGGCGATCATGGGCCTGGGCATGGGCTGCACCATGATGCCGCTGTCGGTGGCCTCGGTGCAGGCGCTGGCGCCCCATCAGATCGCCCGGGGAACGACGCTGATGAGCGTCAGCCACCAGGTGGGCGGCTCGGTGGGAACGGCGCTGATGTCGATGATCCTGACGAATCAGTTCAATCGGAGCCCCGACATCCGCGCAGCAAACAAGCTCGCCGCGCTGAACCAGAAGGCGGCGGTCGACGGGGTGCCGGTCGACCAGACCGCGATACCCCGTGCGTCGCTCGCCCCGGACTTTTGGAGCAATGTGGCTCACGACCTTTCCCACGCGTATACGGCGGTATTCGTGATTGCCGTCGTGCTGGTGGTTTGCACCTTCATTCCGGCGTGGTTTCTGCCCAAAAAACCCGCGAGCGAAACCGCCGGCGAATAAGTATGGTCCCCCGCCGCGGCTGGTTGGGCCGGGAAATGGCGCGTGGGCGCGGTGCCCCCACCTTCGCCGCCGTCCGACAGCAGACGAGCGCGCTTGCGGCCAGCCGCTTGGGTTCGTGCGGACGCAAACGCCTAAAAGGGTCAGCGGACGGGTACCGATATCGTTATGCTCGGCAACACCATGCAGAAGGCCTATCCCGGCACCTCCGTAGCTCCGGCGTCCATCACGTCTCCCACCGGGCAACCTATTACGGATGAACGCGCCTATCCCGACAAGCTAGACGTGGCGCTGCTGCGCATCGCCGGTGTGTGCGGACTGGCCTGCATCATGGCGATTCTCGACAACACCGTCGTCGCTGTCGCACAACGCACGTTCATCGACCAGTTCGGATCGACCCCGACCGTTGTGTCGTGGACGATCGCTGGCTACATGTTGGCATTCGCGACAGTGATCCCGATCACAGGATGGGCAGCCGATCGGTTTGGCACCAAACGACTCTTCATGGGTTCGGTTTTGGCGTTCACGGCGGGTTCATTGCTGTGCGCCGTCGCACCAAACATACTGCTGCTGATTATATTTCGAGTGCTGCAGGGCATCGGTGGCGGTATGCTACTGCCTCTGAGTTGGGTGATCCTGACCCGCGAGGCCGGTCCGAAGCGGGTAGGCCGCTTGATGGCGATCGGAGGAATCCCGATTCTGCTCGGCCCAATCGGTGGCCCGATATTGGGCGGCTGGCTCATCGACTCCTACGGCTGGAAGTGGATCTTTCTGGTCAACCTGCCAATCGGGATTGCCACGTTTTTCCTCGCTGCAATCTTGTTCACCAAAGACCGTCCAGCTCCGTCGGAAAGGCTTGACGTCATCGGCCTGCTACTGCTGTCGCCTGGCGTGACGATCTTCCTGTGCGGAGTGTCGTCCATCCCGGGAAGGCACACGATTGCCGACCGCTACGTGTTGATACCTGGGATCATCGGCTTGACGTTGATCGTTGCGTTCGTCTTGCATGCGTGGTACCGCTCGGATCACCCGCTCATCGATCTGCGGCTGTTCAAGAATCCAGTGGTGACCGAGGTCAACGTGACACTGCTGGTTTTCGCCGCCGCCTCTGTGGGTGCCACACTGCTGATACCGACCTACTTTCAACTGGTCCTGCAGCAGAGCCCTATGCAGTCCGGGCTGCACCTGGCGCCGGTAGGGCTAGGAGCGATGGTGACCCTGCCACTCGCAGGTGCCTTCATGGACAAGCACGGCCCCGGCAAGATAGTGCTCATTGGCCTCCCGGTGATGGCCGCGGGTCTGGGAATCTTCACTTGGGGGATTTCCCGGCAGATCGATTACGCGCCGACACTACTGACAGGCTTGGCGATCACCGGACTGGGCGTGGGGTGCACGACGACGCCGCTTTCTGCGGCGCTGATGCAGTCGCTGGCCCCGCATCAAGTCGCTCGCGGGACAACGTTGATCACGGTTAACCAGCAACTCGGTGGGTCGATTGGCGCCGCGTTGGTGGCAGTTGTGCTGACCAATCAGTTCAATCGCAACGACAACATAGTCGCGGCCAGCAAGCTGGCGTCACCTCAACAGGGAAGCAGGCCAGGGTCCCCCGTTGATCCGTCGGCGATCCCGCGCCAGGCTGTGCCGCCCGACCTAGCGAACATCCTGTTACACGGCCTTTCCCACGCCTTCACGGTGGCGTCCGCGCTGACCGTCGCGTTGGTGGCGTTCACGCTCATCCCGGCCGTGTTCCTGCCGAGGAAACGACCGGAACCAGCGATCGACGAATAGCGCCGATCACCAGCTGACAGCATGGCTGGGATCTGCTGACCGGCCATCATGGGTGGGTTTGCCTTTTGAGCCTCGGCATGTATGCGGCGGCTATACGCCGCATACACCGGATCTCCACCCGAATCGATGACGATTCGGCTACTGCTGCTTGTTGGGAGCATAGAACGCGTCTTCTCGGCCGCCCTCGGCGTGGATCCCGGCGGCATCCAACAGCCACGCGTATTGGAACGCCGCCTCCTCCCACGCCTTGTAGCGGCCGCTGACGCCACCGTGCCCGGCGTTCATCTGGGTCTTCAACAGGACCGGACTGCCGTCGCCGTTGGCGTGTCGCAGGGCCGCGACCCACTTGGCCGGCTCGACGTAATAGACCCTCGTATCGTTCAGCGACGTCATCGCCAAGATCGCCGGGTACCGCTTGGCCGCCACGTTCTCATACGGTGAATAGGACTTCATGTAGGAGTAGACGCCCTTGTCCGCCAATGGGTTTCCCCATTCGTCCCATTCGGTGACGGTCAGCGGCAAGGAGGGGTCCAAGATGGTGGTCAGCGGGTCGACGAACGGGACCTGCGCGAGAATTCCGGCGAAGAGCTCCGGCGCCAGGTTGGCCACCGCGCCCATCAACAAACCGCCGGCGCTACCCCCCAACGCGACCAGCTGACGAGGCCGGGTGACACCGGAGTCCACCAAATGCGTTGCGACGGCGACGAAGTCGGTGAAGGTGTTCTTCTTCTCCAGCAGCTTGCCGTGCTCGTACCACAGCCGGCCCATCTCACCGCCGCCACGCACGTGGGCGATCGCGAACACCATGCCGCGGTCCAGCAGCGACAGCCGGGCGATGGAGAAGCTCGGGTCGGTGCACAGCTCGTAGGCGCCGTAGCCGTAAAGCAATGCGGGCGCCGGGAATTCGATGTCGGCGCGGTGCACGATCGACACCGGGACCCGGGTTCCGTCGTCGGCGACCGCCCAGTCACGGCGCTCCACATAGTCGTCGGGCCGATAGTCGCCGAGCACGGGTTGTTCGCGCAGCAGCGTGCGCTCACCGGTGGCGAGGTCGATGTCATACACGCGCGCCGGGATCACCAGGGATCCGGCCCTGATCCGCAGCTTGGGCGCAGCCCAGTTGGGATTGCCGGCCAGCCCGGACGACATCAGCTCGGAGTCGAAGGAAATCTCTTCGGGCCGGCCGTAGGTGCCGTCGGCGTTGATGGGCCACAGCTGCAGCCGGGGCAGCGCCTCCCGGCGGTAGCCGACGACGAGGTGGCCGGCGAAAGCGTCCACCCCGTCGAGCCGGACGTCGTCGCGGTGCGGGATCAGGGTGCGCTGCTGTGTCGGATCGCTGACCGGCGCCTCGGCCAGGGTGAAGTTGACCGCGCCGTCGTTGTGCAGGATCAGGAACCGGTCCTGCCCGCCGATGACCGCGTGCTCCACCGCGTACTCGACACCCTCGCGGCGCGGCAGCACGACCGTGAACGATGCCTGCGGATCGGCGGCGTCGGCGTAGCGATACTCCGAGGTGATCGAGGATCCCGAGGCGATGAAGACATAGGCCTCGCTGCGCGTGAGACCCACGCCCAGCCAGTACTTTTCGTCGGCTTCGTGATACACCAGCTCCGGTTCGGCACCCGAGCCCACCCGATACCGCCACACCTTGTCGGGACGGTGGGCGGCATCCAGGGTCAGGTAGTACACGGTGCGGTTGTCGGCAGCCCAGGTGGCGCCCGCCCCGATGTCGGCGATCTCGTCCGGGTACAGCTCGCCGGTGCGTAAGTCCTTGAACCGCAACGTGTACCGCTCATCGCCCAGGGTGTCGACCGAATAGGCCAGCAGGTTCCCGTCCAGGCTGACCGTCGCGGCGCCCAGGGAGAAGAATTCGTGGCCCTGCGCCTCGGCGTTGGAGTCGAGCAGGACCTGCTCGCCGGGGATCTCGGTGTCCTCGTCCAAGATCGGCGGGTCCCAGTCGTCGGGTCCGTTTATCGGACAACGGCACTGGACGCGGTACTGCTTGCCTTCGTAGGTGCGCGCGTAGTACCACCACTGGCCCTGGCGGGTGGGCACCGACAGATCCGTCTCCTTGGTGCGCGCCTTGATCTCGGCGAAGATCTGCTGCCGCAGCGGCTCGAGGTGCGCGGTCATCTGGTCGACGTAGGCGTTTTCCGCCTCGAGATGGGCGATGACTTCGGGATTGGTCTTTTCGCGCAGCCACTCATACGGGTCGATGAAGACGTCGCCGTGATGCTCGCGCCGAGTCTCCACCCGCTTGGCGACGGGGGGCACCGACCCGTTTCGTTGGGTTTCGGTCATGCGCTGGGACCGATCCAGTCGGCGAAGCTCAATCCGGAAATGCGTTCGTAGGCCTCGATATAGCGTCCGCGGGTGGCCGCGATGATGTCCTCGGGCAACGGCGGCGGGGGCTGGGAACCGTGGCGGTCCCAGCCGGACTCGGGGCCGGTCAGCCAGTTGCGGACGAACTGTTTGTCGAAGCTGTTCTGGACGACGCCGACCTGGTACTCGTCGGCCGGCCAGTACCGCGACGAATCCGGGGTGAAGATCTCGTCGGCCAGTAGCAGGTTGCCGTCGTGGTCGGTGCCGAACTCGAACTTGGTGTCCGCGATGATGATTCCCTTCCGGAGCGCGTGATCGGCGGCCTGAACGTAGATCTGTAGGGTGCGGTCGCGCAGCTGGTTGGCGGGCACGGCGCCGACAAGCTCGATCACCCGCGCGAAGGAGATGTTCTCGTCGTGGTCGCCCAGTGCGGCTTTCGTCGCCGGGGTGAACAGCGGTTCAGCGAACCTGCTGGCTTCGACCAATCCGGGCGGCAGCGGGATGCCGCAGACCTTTCCGGTCGCCTGGTAGTCCAGCAATCCCGAGCCGGTCAGGTAGCCGCGTGCCACGCATTCCACCGGAAGCATTTCGAGCTCACGCACCACCAGCGCGCGGCCCAGGACCTCGTCGGGGATGCGCGGATCGTCGGGCGGCCCGGTCAGATGGTTGGGCGCGTCCACGAGGTCGAAGAAGAAGACGCTCATCGCGGTCAGGATGCGGCCCTTGTCCGGGATGGTGCTGTCCAGGACGAAGTCGTAGGCCGAGATCCGGTCGGTGGCGACCAACAGCAGGTGCTCGTCGTCGACGCGATACAGCTCGCGGACCTTGCCGCTGGCCAGGTGCTGATAGTCGGACAGTGCGGGCATCCGGTCAGCCTATCGGGCACCTGCAAACCGGGTTTGTGCTGGGATCGGGGCTATGACACCGCGGTTTCTGCCCTACTCAACCCGACCCGGCCGGCTGGCTGTCCAGCTGTTCAGCGATCTCGCCGTCGTCGTGTGGACCCTGCTGTGGCTGCTCGTCGGGCTGGCCGTCTACGACGCCATCGCCACCATCGCCGACGCCGGGCGGCAGGTCGAGAGCGGCGCGAAGGGCATCGCCGGCAACCTCGCGTCCGCCGGACACGAGGCGCAGCACATTCCGGTGGTGGGCGACACGGTCAGCAAGCCGCTCAACTCCGCGAGCCACGCCGCGCTGGACATCGCGGGCGCGGGCCACGATCTGGACAGCGCGGCGAGCTGGCTCGCGGTGCTGCTGGCGATGGCCGTCGTCGCGGTCCCGATCCTCATCGCGGTGCTCCCGTGGTTTTTTCTGCGGCTTCGGTTCTTTCGGCGCAAGTTGACGGTGACCGCTCTGGCCGCGACGCCGGCCGGGGCGCAGTTGCTGGCGCTGCGGGCGCTGACCAACCGGCCGGCCCGGAAGTTGATCGCCGTGAGCGCGGACCCGGTCGGCGGGTGGCGCCGCGAGGATCCGGTCACCATCGGCGCGCTGGTCGCGCTCGAATTACGGTCGGCCGGCATCGCGATCCGCGGGGCGTAGCAGCATCGCCCGCGCTAACAGCAGCAGCCCGGCGACGACCACAACGATCCATGCGGCCAACGCATCCCAGAAGAACACCAGCGACACGGTGAGCAGCGACCGCTGCCCGATCTCGACCGCCATGGCGAAGCTGGCCGCGGAGTACATGCCCAACGGGAAAACGAACGCCCACCACACACCGGCGAACTGCAGCATGTTGGGGTGCCGCCTGATGCGGTGCAGCGCGAAGTAGATCAGCGGCGGTATCCACAGGGTGGCCGTCACCCACGTCACGACGGTGACCGCGCGCACCGGCCCGGCCAGCCAGCCGGGAGCGACCGCGTGGATGGTGTCGCCGGCCAACGTCGCAATCGCCATGCCGCCCATCAGAATCCACGTGTCGGGTTCGAAGCCGTCCCGGTCCTGCCGTTCGTTGACCACCCGCCACATCGTCAGCCAGGTCATCAGGCCGTAGATGCACAGCGCCGCCACCCAGCCGGCCACGGCCACCGCCAGCCACCAGTGATGGCCGGTCTGCCGGGCCGCCCGCGCGATCACGATGGCCAGACCCGAGGTGCCCACGCTGCCCAGCTGCCAGGCGCCGTGGGCGCGG
>NZ_LZMG01000253.1:0-6238 GCF_001673615.1 Mycobacterium sp. 1245499.0 | reverse complement strand
GTAGATGGAGTCGTTCGCGATGCGGATGGCTTCGTCTTCGGAGCGATAGGTCATCACCGCCAGCACAGGCCCGAACACCTCCTCCTGGCATAGGCGCATGTCGCTGCGGCAGTCGACAAATGCCGTCGGTTCGTAGTAGAAGCCGCGTTCGAGATGTTCGGGACGTTTGCCGCCGACCACCAGCCGCGCGCCGTCTTGTAAGCCCGCCTGAACGAAGGATTCAACTCGCTGACGCTGCTGATCCCTGATCAGCGGACCGACGACAGTTGCGGGATCACGCGGATCGCCGACGGTAATCATCGGAGCCATCGCTTTGAGGCCCTCGACATACGCTTCGAGCAGGTGCTCGGGCAACAGAAGTCGCGACGTGACGGTGCATGCCTGTCCGGCATGCATCAGCACCTGACCGAATCCTATTCCCGCAACGTCACTTTCGGTGACATCGCTGAGAACGAGGTGCGCACTCTTGCCGCCCAGCTCCAGCTGTGCGCGTTTCATCGTTGCCGCCGATAGTTCGCGGATGCGCCGACCGGTCGCCGTCGAACCGGTGAACGCGATCATGTCAACGCCTCGGTGCGTGCACAGCTCCTCTCCCACGTCGGCACCGCCCACGACCACGTTGAACGCCCCGGGCGGGAGGCCCGCTTCCTCGCCAACCTTGGCCAGCTCCAGGGCGTTCATCGGAGTCCATGGGTGTGGCTTGAGTACCACAGTGCAGCCGACAGCCAAGGCAGCCAGGCACTTCTGAATGTTGATCGAGAAAGGAAAGTTGAACGGCGTGATGACTCCGACCACCCCGACCGGTTCGCGGACCACTGTCACGCCGCCCAGGCCGGTCGGCGAAACCACGGGGCCGCCCGGTGTCTCCACCCACGTCACATCATGTTCGACGAACTCGCCGTAGTAGTGGGCCGCCTCGATGGCACCGCCAACCTGAATCAGGTCCGTGATGAAGCCGGTCGAGCCGATCTCGGCGACGATCAGCTCCCGAAGCTCCGCTTTGCGCTCGTCGAGGATCTCAGCGAACCGCTTGATGATCTTTGCCCGTTCCCGGACGGACATCCATGGCCATGGCCCTTCGTCGAAAGCCCGCCTGGCAGCCTCGATCGCCATGGCCGCCTGCTTTTGTCCACCCTCGACGACTCGTCCGATCAACTCCTCGGTGGCCGGATCGATGACGTCGATGGTGCCGAGGGCATTGTCGCTCAACCACTTACCGTCGATGAAGCTCTGGTACTCCCGCATCAAACGAATCCGTCGGCCAGTGAAAGGGATTGACTACGCCAGCGCCGGATACGGGGCGGGCTCAAAGTCGAAAACCCGGCGGGCATTGCCCTGCAGCACCTTGTACTTGTCGAGGTCGGACCGACCGTCGAGTGCCTTGTGAGCGGCCTGAAGGGAGTTGGGCCAAAGGCTGTCGGTGTGCGGATAGTCCGTTTCGATCATCACATTGTCGACGCCGATGAAGTCGAGATTGGCCGCCCCGAAGTCGTCCTCGATGAAACAGCCGTACATGTGGTCGCGGAAGAGCTGGCGCGGAGCCTTCGGGAAAATTGCAGGATCGGTTGGCACCGGGGTCAAGCGCATCGTGGCGGGGTCAACTGCCCAGTTGTTGGCGCGCAGGTATTGGTAGTCGGCGGCGACATGTTCAGCACGCTCGATGAGGTAAGGGATCCAGCCGATGCCGCCCTCGGCCAGCACGATCTTCAGATCGGGGTATTTCTGCAGCTTGCCCGAGAACAACCAATCCGTGGTTGAGTTCGCCAGATTGAGATTGATGTTGACCGCCTGAACCCCGAAAGGTGCGTCAGGCGACGTAGTGGGACTAACCGACGACGAGCCGATGTGTGTGCACAGCGGCATCTTCGTCTCGTTCACCACCGCGAAGAAATCATCCCAGACTCCCGAGTGGATGGACGGAAATCCCAGCGGGTGCAAGTTCTCCGAGAAGGCAATGGCTTTCGCGCCCTTGCCGGCGCACCGCAGCGTCTCCTCGACGGCCAGTCGGGTATCCCACAACGGGACGATGACCATTGGGATGTAGCGACCAGGCGCCGCCGCGCACCACTCATCGATGACGAAGTCGTTATAGGCCCGCACGCACTTGAGAGCCAGGTCGCGGTCACCGAGGTGTGCGAACATCTGACCACAGAACCGTGGGAAGAACGGAAAGTTCAGTCCCGCGATCACATGGTCCTCGTCCATGTCAGGGATGCGGGCGACCGGGTCGAAGTAGGCACGAGGCATCTCGTCGTAATTCACTGGCAGCGGCGAGTATTCGGGCGGCCGCTGGTGAGCCGCGACCAGGATGCCCATCACCGACGCACGCGCTTGGTCGTATATCCACGTATCGACGCCGTCGATGCGCTCCACGTGTGGCACTCGATCGCGGTCGGCGGCCGATGCGCGGTCGACCCATAGGTTCGGGGGCTCGATGATGTGGTCATCGACGGAGATCATCCACTGAAGATCTTGCTTGTCCACGGGTTCCTCCCTGATGTCGCTACTACGTTGGCTGCGAGACGGATCGGCGGTCGCATGCCGCCTCTCACCGGCCGATGCGGGCGCCCGGCGTGAAGACGACGGGCAGGGCGCGGTAGCCCCGGGTGACCGAGTTCCCGTGAAAATCAACTTTTGCCCTAGGGGGGATGGCGTAGTCGGGTATCCGATTCAGGGTCTGTTCGACGCCCACCCGAAACTCGAGCCGGGCGAGATTGGAGCCCAGACAGCGATGGACGCCGGCTCCGAACCCGAGGTGGCGGTTTGTTTGCCGGTCGAGAATGCACTTGTTCGGCTCGTCGAACTCGCGCGCGTCGCGGTTGGCGGCCGCATAGTTCACGACGACCGTCTCACCGGGACAGAACTTGTGGTCGCTTAGTTCAACCTCTTCCGCGACTGAGCGATGCAGTCCGTGGACCGAACCGGCGAACCGGATGAATTCCTCTATCGCCGCGGGCATCAACCCGGCTTCGCGTACAAGTCGGTCGCGATCTTCGGGATGGGTGCCAAGATAGAAGAAGGCGAATGACATTGCGCTAGAGGTTGTTTCGAGCCCGGCTTGCACCAGCAGCATCACATTCGCGACAACGTCGTCGAAGCTCAATTTCTCGCCGTCGATCTCGGCGGCGAGTAGAACGTCGATCAGGTCGTCACGCGGCGGTTCACCGCGACGCTTGTCGATCTCGTCGCGTACGCGGAGGTAGAGATTTGTCATCGAACCGTTTCGGATGTCTTCGCTCTCCCCATTGATCGCGAGGTCGGCTGTCTCGATGTAGAGCGGCACGTCCTCAACGGGCATGCCGAGTACGTACCGGAAGAACACGATCCCGGGTTGCTGCCATGCAACGTCTGCGAGATCGCCGCTGCCCAGCTCGATAAAATTGTCGATCAACCCATCGGTGACCGCGCGCACCTGGGGTTCCAGCTCCTTCATCCGGCCCGGAGAGAAATACGGATTGAGAACCTTGCGAAGCTGTTGCTGCCGTGGGGGATCCAAGGTGATCACGATGTCGCCGAACGACATCGGGTTGCCCTCGAGTCCCATGGGCTTGCTGGAGAAGCTGCGCCAGTTCCGCAAAATCTCATAGCAGTCGTCGTAGCGAGTGGCGATCCACGCGCCCCCCGGCGTGGGGCCCAGGAATGGCACGTCCTGGTGACTGAACGGTCCGTTCTCCCGCATCACCGAGTAGACCTCGTAGAGGAATTCTTGATCGTTGAAATCCTCGTGACGAAGGTCGAGGTTCCGGGCGTGTTCCTCCGGTGATTTGCTCACCATGGGTAGTCCTTTCCGCCCCTGCCGACCTCGAGACACCGCCAGCGGTCAGCCCGGCCAGACAGCCACCACCGAGGGGCCGACCACAGTCCAGGCACGCCGCAGTCGTACCGCCGTCCACGTGCCATCTGCGCCGGCCCTCTGATTTCTCGCACACGCCGAAATTTGCTTTCGCAGCACAGTAAATCGTCGAATGCACGGAGTCAAGTCGCACTCGATAACTATCTGACAGCGCTTCGAATCGACGCGCCCGCGCAGTGTGCGCGAACGGGCGGCACGCGTGCAGGCTTCCGCTCAGCCGACGGGTGCTCGCTAAAGTATGTGTGATGACCACAGGCGCGCGGCGGCGAGTTCGCGACAAGGACGGCAAACAACGAGCCCTCCTTGAAGCGGCCGCTGAGGTGTTTGCCGAAGCGGGATACGCGGCCGCGGCGACGAAGGAGATCGCCCGTCGCGCGGACTGCTCGGAGGCGATGCTATTTCACTACTTCGGGGACAAGCGAGGCATCTTCGAGCAAGTCGTTTCTCGACAGATCGCGGACCTGGTCAGTGAGGCAGAAGAGCAAGTCGTGGCGGACCTGCCTACGCGCTTCGAGGACTATATCGAGCGGCTTTTCTTTGCGAGATTGAGGATCGATGACCGGGACAGCGGCGTTCCCGGCTGGGACATTTCCGGTCGGGCGTTGTCAGATCCAGACTTCTCGCTGCGGGTGCTGCAACCCAATCACGCACGCCGTACGGCCGTTATCGCCGAAGGCGTTCGCCACTACCAGGCCGCGGGGCAGATCCGGGCCGACGTCGACGCCGACCTGTTCGCCGAGCTGCTGGCCAATTTCATCATCTTCACGACGAGCCTCGGACCACGCTGGTTTGGTACGGCTGAGTCGGACATCCGCGCGCAGATCGAACTGGGTTCGCAAATCCTCGCCAAAGGGGTAAGCACGTCGACTACGAAGCCGCCCGCCAAACGCAGCGGGCGGGGCGAACGGACCCCCAAGGTGCGTGCGGCCGACTGAAAGCTTAACGACTCAACCGCGGCCAGCGTTATCGAGTCACACTTGACACGTCAGCTTTCGCGTCGCTAGCGTCGTTGCAACCAAGCCGCAACCATGCGGATGCAGAACACTCTGCTCGATCGGCACGAGCGTGAGGACAGGAAGCGGCGTGTGTGCACTCATCGGGGTGGGTAACTCACTTCGGCAGACATTGACACGGAAAGCCGCACGATGATCGCTCTGCGTGGGGTTCGTGTCGTCGAGTGGGCGACGGAAATTTCGGGCCCGTACTGCACCAAGTTGTTCGCCGACCTCGGAGCGGAGGTCGTCAAGATAGAGAATCCGGACGGGGATCCGTTCCGCCGCAGGACGTTTGGCGATCGACACGACGACGGCGCGCTGTTCAAATTCTTGAACGCCGGCAAGCGTTCAGTCGTGGGCACTTCGTTGGCCGACCTGGAGCCTCTGATCGTTTCCGCCGATGTGTTCGTCGATTCTCTCGGCCCTGGGGCACTCGACCGCGAGGCCCTCCTACGGCGAGCGCCACACCTGGTGATCGTGGCGCTCTCTCCTTACGGGTTGACCGGACCGTACCGGGACCGACCCTCGACGGAGTTCACGATCCAGGCGGAGAGCGGAACCCTGGCGTTGCGAGGTCGTTCGGACCAACCGCCCATTCAAGCCGGTGGCCGAGTCTTCGAATGGGTGATGGCCAGCTACGCCGCCGTCGCGGCGCTTGGCGCATTGCGGCGGGTTCAACTCGGCGGCGCAGGCGAACTCGCGGACTGCTCATTGCTGGAGGCGTGTCACCTCAGCGCCAGCGGGTTCGCCGACCTCTATCACGGACTGGCCGGTCGCCCGCCATTGACCGTGCCGGCGCGACAGGTTGAAATCCCTTCCATCGAACCGACCGCCGACGGCTGGGTGGGCTTCAACACCAATACCCGCCAACAATTCGAGTCGTTCCTAGCGATGATCGGCCGACTCGACCTACTCGATGAGGACCCAGCCTGGGCCCTCGCCACGACCCGGTGGGAACGCCGGGACGAGTGGAATCGGATTGTGCGGGAATGGACGACGCAACGTTCCACAGACGAGATCGTCGCGTTGGCCTCCGATCTGCGGATCCCCGTCTCACCCGTCAACAATGGCCAGACCGTGTTGGACCACCCGCAGTTCGCGGCGCGCGGCGTGTGGGGCAGGTATGCCGACGACAGCTTTACCCACCCGTTGGCGCCCTACCGGATCAATGGCCGACGACCCGCCCCCACCGCCGGCGCTCCCCCGCTTGGCGAAATAACAAAAGTACCCGCCCACAACAGGATTACGACCGGAGCCGAAGGTGCACCGCGACTTCCTCTGGAGGGCATACGAATTCTCGACGCGACAGCGTGGTGGGCGGGTCCCTCCTCCACCCACATTCTCGCCGCGCTGGGCGCTGAGGTCATTCACCTGGAGTCGACAGACCACC
>NZ_LZMG01000252.1:0-18639 GCF_001673615.1 Mycobacterium sp. 1245499.0 | reverse complement strand
TCCAGATCAACGGCGCAGCACCGGGGACCCGCACTTGCGTGGCATTGATCGCTCTCGTCAGGTCGGCGGCGGCCGCGGATATCACAGCGGGGGTGGTCATCTATCTCCTACGGGTTGACGACGACGTCCAGCAAGAACGTCCGCCCTGATGCGACGGCTTCGAGCGCCCGCTGCACGGCCACGGCCAGCTCATCGAATTTCTGCACGCGTTCGCCCATGCCGCCATACGCTTCGGCCTGCTTCACGTAGTCGGGCATCGGTTCAATGGTGTTGCCGACGAAGTTCTGTTCGCGGACGGCCGCGCTATCCGGGTAGTACCTGACGAGGTTTCGGATCTGGGATGCGTACTGCCGGTTATTGCACAGCACGATGAGCAGCGAAACTCCGTATTCCTGTGCGAATCCCAGCGCAGCCGGCACGGGATTGTAGTGCCACGCTCCGTCACCGAGGATGCAGACGACCACTTGCTGCGGGCGCGCGAGCTTGACGCCGAGTGCGGTGCCCAGGCCGGTGCCCAGTGCTCCTGCCCAACCGCGATACTGCTCGAAAAGTTTACGGGCGTACAGGAATTGAATCATTTGCGGCACTTGAGACGTGATCTCATCGACACAGATCGCGTCGTCGGGAAGTGCGTCGTGCAACGCGCCGAACAAGTCGGCGGCACACACGAAATCGGTTGCCTGCAACGCTAGTTGGCGAGCTTCTTCGATTCCCTTGGCGCGCACGCCGTCCGTGTAGCGCGTCCACCGCTCGTCGGCGTCGTGCCGAACGGCCGATCGCGTTTGTAGATTGGCAGCGAGCGCAACCAGATTGATCGACACATTCCCCGGGATCGCGTGAGTGATGGGGTAGCCCCAATAGGCACCGCGCGGGCGCAGCGGGTCTTGTTCGAGGTGAATGACCGCGCACCCTGGGCGTAACGCCGCCTGCGGCGGATGCCACGGTCCATTGCAGCCGGCCAACAGCACGGCATCGGCTTCACCCAGCACCGCTTCCACCGGCCCCGCCCCGTACAGGGGGTGTGACCGCGGAAAGTTGTGATAGGCGGGATTCCAGAATTCGAAGACGGGCGCCGACAGCGCCTCGGCGATGCCTATCAGGGCGTTGCGGTCGGCGTCGGTGCGCCCGCCGTGTTCGGTGACGATGATCGGGTTTGTCGCGCGCATGAGAAGTCCGGCCACCCGGTCGATATGTTCTGGTGTCGCGACATTCGGTGCAGCGGGAACCCACGGGGGGACCTCGGGGTGACCCTCGCCCAGCAACAGCTGAAACGGTATCTCCAACAGCGTCGGGCCGAGCGGGACGGACTCGGCGATGAAGCGGGCGCGCCGGAGTTCGTGAACCAGATCGAACGGCGTGCGCGCTCGCTTCGCCCACTTGACGACGACTTCGGCGTTGCGCGCCGGGCCGGCATGGTCGGTCAGCAGTGCGGGCCATTCGGCACCGGGATCGCCGTCGGGGTCATCACCATAGCTGAGCGTGTCGGGCGACAGTGCCGTCATCGGTGTGCGCTCCTGCAGCGCCGTGCTCAGCGCCATCGACGCGTTTTGAACTCCCAACGATGTCGGCAAGAAGACGATCTGGCTTCGGCCGGTGGCCTTGTAGTAACCCGATGCCAGGCTCACCGCCAACAGCTCATGGCGACAGCGGAAGTACCGCAGCCTCATCTCGTTGCCGCGCCGGGCAAGCACTTCCCAGATCGGCGCCATCACGGCGATGGGAGAGGCGAAAATGCAGTCCACGCCCTGGGATTCCAAATGATCCAGCAGTACTTCTGCGCCATTCTTGGCGCCATGAGCGCGTGTCACACGAGTGACGCTAGGAAGCGACGAGGCCAACTGCGAGCCCGCGCCCACTGGGTGGGTTTTGCTAGCTGATCAGTGATTCACGGTTAGGCGCTTCTGATTTGAGGGCTAGTGTGCTGTGCGATCAGCTCGCCGACCATCCACACGCCGAAGGCGGTGCCGGGTTCATCGCCGCATCTACCTGTCACGCACCGGATGGCAGCTGCCGGCCAAAGAGCTGCGGTAAGCCCTTCAGGCGGGGGTTAACGCGATAACCGGGATGGGCCGCGATGTTCGGCTCTGGTAGCCGGTGTATCGGTTCGCGTTGTTTGTATTGACGATCTCCCACAGCCGAGCGTAGCCGGCGTCACCGGGTGCGACTCTGCGTGCTGTCACCGCGAATCGTATTGGCCCCACGTTTATTTCGCAGTCCGGCTGGTTCCGTAGGTTGTGGTACCAGCCCGGATGCTTATCGCTACCACCGAAGGACGCGACGACCAGATACGAGTCGCCGTCCTTGGCGTAGGTCAGTGCATTACTGCGCTGCTGACCGGTCTTCGCGCCCGTGGTGTGTAACAGCAAACAGGGTGGCATGCCTGGCATCCGGTGGCCGATCCGACCGTCGGTCCTCCGATAGACCATGCCATGAAGGCGCAGCAGCGGTAGGAGCACCAGTTGCTCCGCCGGAGTCATATTGCTCATGAGCAGTTTGCGCCTGTCATGCCCGCGACGTTAGGAAACCACGCGACGGGCGGCAAACCTGGGCCCACTGAGTGGGTTTTCGCGCCTGGCACCGTTTCACGGGTTGCGAAGGAGGCTGACGATGCGGCTGCCGGTAGCCCTGGTGGCAGCCAGCAGTCCCAGCGGAGGCCGGCGTTGCGCGATGAGCGCCGAAACGGCAGCCGCCGCGTTGTCGCCGAGAGGAATTGCTATGGCAACGCAGCTGAGATCCGCCAGCACCCCGCCGGCATCCACTATGGGGGCGCGGCCCAACTCGGTGTAAGCCCGCGCAGTCGCCGTACCTGGCGGCACCCGAGCCCCGGGTTCGGCTGTGAATCCCACCGGAATCCGAGCGTCCACCACGTCCAGGTACACCACCTCGCCACCGATCAGCGCAGACAACTGAACCGCAGCCCCAGTGGCGCTTGCCAGCTCGGCGATCGGCCGACGGGCGGCCACCCGCAATCGACGCTCCGGACTCACCCGCGAACCCAACCCCAACAGGCTCGCGCCCAACCGATACCGGCTGCCTTCGCGACTGACCGCCCCGACCGCGATCAACTGCTGCAACAGTCGACGGACCGTCTCGCGCGGGATCCCGCTCACATTCGCCAAATCCAGCAGCCGCACCGGCTCCAACGCAGCCACCAGCTCCAGCAGTTCAAATGCGCTCTGGAGAACCCCGCGGCCGTCGTTAGGAAACGAGCCGTCCACAACCCGACGGAGCATCGCCATCGCCCAGACCAGGCCGCTTGGCAACCGGTCGCCTTGACCAGACTCCATGCCGGCGGCCCGAAATCAGCACATACGTCAACCCCTCGTTCAAGGTATGCCTTTCGCTGTCAAGGATCCGAAGGTAGTACCGGACCGGTGTGTGGCCGCCACGGCTATGACGTTAAGAAGCCGCGGGACAAGCGGCCAATCTGTGCCCACTCAGTGGGTTTTCTCGCTGATAGCAATTCACGGTGTACGAAGGAGCCCGGCGATACGGACACCGGTGGCCCTGGTGGCAGCGAGCAGCCCGAGCGGCGGCCGCGGTCGCGGGACAAGCGTCGACACAGCTGCCACAGCGCCGTTGCCCAAAGGAATGGTTACCGCGACACAGCTCATACCCTTGATAACCTCGCCGGTGTCCACTATTGGTGCGGTAAAACCCAATTCGGTGTGGGCTCGTGCGGCTGCGCATCTAGGTGGTACCCGGGCCCCCGGTTGGGCGACCACTCCGAACGGAACGCGAGCGTCCACCGTGTCCAGGTACACCACCTCGCCACCGATCAGCGCAGACAACTGAACCGCAGCCCCAGTGGCGCTTGCCAGCTCGGCGATCGGCCGACGGGCGGCCACCCGCAATCGACGCTCCGGACTCACCCGCGAACCCAACCCCAACAGGCTCGCGCCCAACCGATACCGGCTGCCTTCGCGACTGACCGCCCCGACCGCGATCAACTGCTGCAACAGTCGACGGACCGTCTCCCGCGGGATCCCGCTCACATTCGCCAAATCCAGCAGCCGCACCGGCTCCAACGCAGCCACCAGCTCCAGCAGTTCAAATGCGCTCTCGAGGACCCCGCGGCCGTCGTTGCGAAGCGAACCGCCCGCCGCGCCCACCCGCCTATCACGGGCGGTCATGCGATCCACCGTTGGCCCACCATCGACCCCTTTGAGGTTGCTGTTGCCGACTGCAACGGCGAGCACGTGCGATCTATGCCCGGTGCCGAAAAGCAACAACAGCCTGCTCAGAATGTCGTCGACGAGGTTATCCCCGAAGCAGCATGGGGCAGAAGTGTTCCATTACCCCGGGCAGCAGCCTTTGCGAGATGCGCTTCGCCGGCGCGCGTCCGACCTACTTGGTGTTGTTGTACTTGGTGATCGCGTCGTCCAGGCGCTGCAACGCCGCACCGTAGCCGGCGAAATCGCCCTTCTTCTGCGCGTCCTTGGCCGCGCCGAGGGCCGCCTGAATCTCTTGCAGGGCAGCCGATTTCGCCGGGGACAGGGTCACCGAACCGTCGGCGACCGGCGGTGCGGCCACCGGCGGCGCCGAACCCGGTGTCACGGCCGGCGGCGGCGTGTTGGCCGGCGGACTGGCGGCGGGCGTGCCAGACTCGGTGGGCTGGATGCCCGTCGCCGCCGCGCCCGCACCCGGACCGAACAGCCCCGTCAGGGCGTCCCGCACCGTGGGGCCGTACCCGATCTTGTCGTTGTACATCATCGCCACCCGGATGAGCCGCGGATACGACGACGCCGCATCGCTGGCCCCCGGGGACGCATACACGGGTTCGACGTAGAGCAGCCCGCCCTGGCCCACCGGCAGGGTGAGCAAGTTGCCCCACCGGATCCGGTTCTGGTTGTCACGCCCGATCACACCGAGGTCCTGGGACACCGCCGGATCGGTGGTGATCGCGTTGTTGGCCAGCTTGGGCCCGTTGACCTGACCCGGGATGGTCAGCACAGTGATCCGGCCGTACGTCGCCGGGTCGGAGCTGGCGCTGATGTAGGCGGCCAGATAGTCGCGCTTGAATCTGTTCATCGCGCTGGTCAGCTGATACGACGCCGTATTGTCGTTCTTCGCAATGTTTTTCGCGACGATGTAGTACGGCGGCTGGTAGCTGCTGGCCGTCGGGTTCGGATCTAGCGGCACGTCCCAGAAATCCGACGTGGAGAAGAACGTCACCGGATCGTTGACGTGATATTTCGCCAGCAACATCCGCTGCACCTTGAACAGGTCCTCGGGATAGCGCAGGTGCTCGGCCAGCTCCGGGCTGATATCGCTCTTGGGCTTGACCGTGCCCGGGAAGACCTGCATCCACGCCTTGAGCACCGGATCCTGCTCGTCCTGCTGGTACAGCGTGACGGTGCCGTCGTAGGCGTCCACGGTCGCCTTGACCGAGTTGCGGATGTAGGAGACCCGCTTGTCGGGTGCCAGCCTGTTGAACGCCACCTCGTTGGAGTCCGCGGTCGCCGACTCCAACGACGTGAGTTCGGAATACGGGTAATTGTCCAGCGTGGTGTAGCCGTCGATGATCCACACCAGTCGCTTGTTCACGATCGCCGGATACACCGCGCTGTCGGTGGTCAGCCACGGCGCCACCGCCTCCACCCGCCGCGCCGGGTCACGGTTGAACAGGATCCTGCTGTTGGAGCCGATCACGTTGGAGAACAAGAAGTTTCGCTCGGCAAATTTCGCGGCGAACACGCTGCGCGACAGCCAGTCGCCGATCGGGACGCCGCCGAGCCCGGTGTAGGTGTAGTTCTTGGTCTCGTTGCTGGTCTCGTAGTCGTATTCGCGGTCGGTGCCGTTGCGACCGACGATCGCGTAGTCGGCCGACGTGTTGGCGATGACCGGCCCGAAATAGACGCGCGGCTGGTCGAGCTGCGCCGGGCCGTCGGAGACCACCCCGCCGTTAGCGCCGACGACGTTGACCAGGAATTCAGGGTAGCCGCCATTCTGGTTGGGGTCGTTGGCGATTCCGCGCACCGTGTTGGCCGGCGACGCGATGAAGCCGTTGCCGTGGGTGTACACGGTGTGCCGGTTGATCCAGTCGCGCTGATTGTCGATCAGCCGGTCGGGGTTGAGTTCGCGGGCCGCCACGACGTAGTCACGCAGGGCCCCGGTGCGGTCCTGGTACCTGTCGATGGAGAGCTGGTCGGGGAAGTAGTAGAAGTTCTTGCCCTGCTGGAACTGGGTGAACGCCGGGCTGACGATCGTCGGGTCGAGCAGCCGGATGTTCGATGTGGTGGCCCGGTCGTCGGCGACCTGCTGGGCGGTGGCCCCCGCGTCGCCGGTGTAGTTGCGGTAGGTGACCTGGTCAGACGTCAGACCGTAGGCTTGCCGCGTCGCGGCGATGCTGCGGCTGATGTATTCGCTTTCCTTTTGCGCGGCATTGGGTTTGACGCTGATCTGCTCGACGATCAGCGGCCATCCCGCCCCCACGATCAGCGACGACAGCAGCAACAGGACCACACCGATCGCGGGAATCCGCAAATCCCTGAGCACGATCGCCGAGAACACCGCGCCCGCGCAGATCAGCGCGATGGCCATCAGGATCAGCTTGGCCGGCAGCACCGCGTTGATGTCGGTGTAGCCGGCGCCGGTGAAGGGCTTGCCGCCGCGGGTGTGCGACAACAACTCATAGCGGTCCAACCAGTAGGCGATGGCCTTGAGCAGCACCAGCACCCCGACCAGGGTGACCAGCTGGATTCGCGCCGACCGGCTCAGCGCCCCGGTGCGGCCGGACAGCCGAATGCCGCCGAAGATGTAGTGGGCCAACAGGTTCGCCACGAAGGCCAGGAACACCGCGACGAACAGGTAGGACAGCAGCAGCCGGTAGAACGGCAGCTCGAACGCGTAGAAACCGAGGTCCTTGCCGAACTGCGGGTCCCGGATGCCGAAATCGCCGCCGTGCAAGAACAGTTGGATTCGCACCCAATAGCTCTGGGCGACGATGCCGGCCAGCAGGCCGACCGCCACCGGGATACCGGCGCTCACCAGTCGTAGCCGCGACAGCACCAGGGCGCGGTAGCGCGCCACCGGGTCGTTGTCGTTGCTCGGCACGAACACCGGGCGGGTGCGGTAGGCCACCGCCAGCCCGGCGAACACGATGCCGCCCACCAGCAGGCCGGCGATCAAAAACACCACGAACCGGGTGACCAGCACGGTGGAGAACACCGAGCGATACCCGAGCTCGCCGAACCACAGCCAGTCGACGTATGCGTCGATCAGCCGCGGACCCGCGAGCAGCAAAGCGATCACACCCAGTGCGATCAGGATCAGAATCCGGCTACGCCGAGTCAGCTTCGGCATCCGTGCGGTGGGCCGCATCCCCACTGGCTACGCTCCCTGATCGATTGCTAGACGGTGACAACTCTACGCATGACACAACCCGTGATCGCCGGGCTTCGCTAGCAGCTTGGCGCCTGCCCACCCGAACCGATCGCGTGCAACGCATCCACTGCCTGGCCGAGCGTCTCGACCTTGACCAACCGCAGGCCGGACGGATTGTCCGAGCTGGCCTCGTAACAGTTCTTGGCCGGCACCAGAAACACCGTGGCCCCGGCCGCGTGCGCGGCGACCATCTTGTGGGTGATGCCGCCGATCTGGCCGACCTTGCCGTCCGACGAAATGGTTCCGGTCCCGGCGATGAAATTCGACTTGGCCAGGTCCCCGGTGGTCAGTTTGTCGACCACCGCGAGGCTGAACATGAGCCCGGCCGACGGCCCGCCCACGTTGGCCAGGTTGAAGTCGACGGTGAACGGCGCCCACGGCGCGTCGAGCACCGCGACGCCCAGGAAGCCGTAGTCGCGGTCCTTATTGGCACCCAGGGTGATCTGCGCCACACCGGCCGGCTCGTTCTTGCGGCGGTAATCGATCGTCACGACCTGGCCGGGCTTGGTGTTCTTCAGCAACCCGGTGAACTCCTCGACGGTGGCCACTGGGACGCCGTTAACCGCGTCGATGGCGTCACCGGTCTTCAGCTTGCCCGCCGAGGGGCCCGGCTCGGGGACCTTGGCGACGGTGACCGCCGCCGGGTACTTGAGGTAACCCAGGGCGGCATAGGCGGCGCTGTCCTCGGATTGCTTGAAGTCGGCGTTGTTGGCCTTGTCGACCTCCTCGCGCGACTTACCGGGCGGATAGATCAGGTCGCGCGGTACCAGCTGCTCGGTGTCCGAAAGCCACAGCGTCAGCGCCTCGCCCAGCGTCAGGGCGTCGCGCTGGGACACCGTCGTCATATTGAGGTGCCCGGTAGTCGGATGCGTCTGGGTGCCCTCGATCGCCACCACCTGCTTGCCGTCGACCTCGCCGAGCGTGTCGAAGGTGGGGCCGGGCCCCAGCGACACGAACGGCACCGTCACCACGGCCAGCAACACGCCGAACACCACGATCGGCACCAGCGCGACCACCAAGGTCAGGATGCGCCTGTTCACGCCGATCAGACTAGACGGCGGGTGCCGCGCGGTGTTCAGCCACGACGTCGGGTCAGCCTGGTTCAGCTACAAGTTGACCCGAGGTCGCGCCGCCTGACCTAGCGGTGAGTACCGTTGAGGGTATGGCTGACCTGCCTTTCGGGTTCTCCTCGGGAGACTCTGGAGACGACCCCGACAAACGCGGGAAGAAAGATCCCGAATCGGGCTCGAACCCGTCTGACCCGTTCGCTGCCTTCGGCATGAGCGGTGAATTCGGCATGGGCGACTTGGGGCAGATCTTCACCCAACTCGGCCAGATGTTTTCCAGCGCGGGCACTGTCGGGCCCGCCGGAACCGGCTCCGGGCCGGTGAACTACGACTTGGCGCGCCGCGTCGCGACGAATTCGATCGGCTTTGTGGCGCCGATCCCGGACACCACCAACTCGGCGATCGCCGACGCGGTGCATCTGGCCGAAACCTGGCTGGACGGGGCCACGGCGCTGCCGGCGGGCACCACCAAGGCGGTGGGCTGGACGCCCGGCGACTGGGTCGAGAACACCTTGGAGACCTGGAAGCGGCTGTGCGACCCGATGGCACAACAGATTTCGACGGTGTGGGCGGCGTCGCTGCCCGAGGAGGCCAAGAGCATGGCCGGCCCGCTGCTGCAGATGATGTCGCAGATGGGTGGCATGGCGTTCGGCTCGCAGCTCGGACAGGCGCTGGGCCGACTGTCCCGCGAGGTGCTGACCTCCACCGACATCGGTCTACCCTTGGGGCCCAAGGGAATTGCCGCGGTAATGCCCGACGCCGTCGAATCGTTCGCCACCGGACTGGAGCGGCCGCGCAGCGAGGTCCTGACCTTCCTGGCCGCGCGGGAGGCCGCCCACCACCGGCTGTTCAGTCACGTGCCGTGGCTGTCGAGCCAACTGCTCGGCGCCGTCGAGGCCTACGCCATGGGCATGCAGATCGACATGTCCGGAATCGAGGAACTGGCGCGCGACTTCAATCCGGCGTCGCTGTCGGATCCGGCGGCCATCGAAAACCTGCTCGGGCAGGGCGTTTTCGAGCCCAAGGCCACTCCGGCCCAGACGCAGGCGCTCGAACGGCTGGAGACACTGCTCGCCCTCATCGAGGGCTGGGTGCAGGTGGTGGTGGCCGGGGCGCTGGGCGACCGGATCCCTGGTGCGGCCGCGCTGGGCGAGACGATGCGGCGCCGCCGGGCCAGCAGCGGCCCGGCCGAGCAGACCTTTGCCACGCTGGTCGGGCTGGAGCTGCGGCCCCGCAAGATGCGTGAGGCCGCGGCGTTCTGGGAGCGCCTGACCGAGGCCGCCGGGGTCGACACCCGCGACGGCATCTGGCAACACCCGGATCTGCTGCCCGACGCCGAGGACCTCGACGAGCCGGCGGGCTTCATCGACCGAGTCATCGGCGGCGACACCAGCGGCATCGACGAGGCCATCGCCAAACTCGAGCGCGAGGGCCAAGGCCCCGACGGCCCGCCCGACGGCGGCTCTGTGGATAACTGAGCGGGACCGTCGCCGCGCGCGTGACACAGTGACGCCGTGACGCAGCGGCGCCCGGCCACGCTTTCCACCTACGCGCTGGATCCAGCGCTGCCGGTGCTGCTGCGGCCCGACGGCGCGGTCCAGGTGGGCTGGGATCCGCGACGCGCGGTGCTGGTCCGCCCGCCGGGCGGCCTGGCCGCCGCCGAGCTGGCCACCCTGTTGCGGTCGATGTGGTCACCCACCCCGCTCCCGGAGTTGCAGCGCCGCGCGCTCGACCGCGGGCTGACCGACGCCGACGGTCTGCGAAACCTGGTCGCGCAGTTGGTCGGTGCCGGCGTGGCCACCGAATGCGGGCGGCCGCGCGAGCGGGCGGCCTCGGTGCGGATCCACGGCCGCGGGCCGCTCTCGGAGCTGCTGGTGGAGACCTTGCGCTGTTCGGGCGCGCGGATCGCGCACAGCAGCCAACCGCACGCCGCGGTGTCGGCCCACGACGTCGATCTGGTGGTGCTGTCGGACTTCCTCGTCGCCGACCCGCGCATGGTGCGCGATCTGCACAGCCAGGGCGTCGCCCACCTGTTGGTGCGGGTGCGCGACGGCATCGGGCTGGTAGGTCCGCTGGTGATCCCCGGGGTGACCAGCTGCCTGGGCTGCGCGGACCTGCACCGCCGGGACCGCGACGCCGCCTGGCCGGCGATCTGCGCGCAGCTGCGCGAAACCGTCGGGGTCGCCGATCGGGCCACCGTGCTGGCAACGGCGGCGCTGGCGCTGGCTCAGGTGAACCGGGTGATCGCGGCGGTGCACGGACGGGAGGCGGCGGCCGATCCCGACCCACCCCAGACGCTGAACGCGACCCTGGAATTCGATGTGCACTCCGGCGCGATCGTCACGCGGCACTGGGTCAAACACCCGCTGTGCTCATGCTGAATCGCGCCTACTTCCGTTGTGGCGCTTGGCCTTGCGGGCCGCGAACGACGGCCGATTGCTCGCCCTGACCTGCGTTTACGCAATGTGACAACGGCCGTTGTCGGCTTATCTCCACATCGCGGTGGCCATCATGGATGATGGATACGTGGCAGACATCAAAAGGGGCCGCGCTGCGCGCAACGCGAAGCTGGCCAGCATTCCCGTCGGGTTCGCCGGCCGGGCAGCGATCGGATTCGGTAAGCGGCTGACCGGAAAGTCCAGGGACGAGGTCCAGGCCGAGATCCTGGAAAAGGCCGCCCACCAGCTGTTCACCGTGCTGGGCGAACTCAAGGGCGGCGCAATGAAGGTGGGCCAGGCGCTGTCGGTGCTCGAGGCCGCGGTCCCCGAGGAATTCGGCGAGCCGTACCGCGAAGCGCTGACCAAGCTGCAAAAGGACGCCCCGCCGCTGCCCGCCGCCAAGGTGCACCGGGTGCTCGATGCCCAGCTGGGCACCAAATGGCGCGAACGGTTCAGCTCGTTCGACGACACCCCGGTGGCGTCGGCCAGCATCGGCCAGGTCCACAAGGGCGTGTGGTCCGACGGCCGCGAGGTGGCGGTCAAGATCCAGTACCCCGGCGCCGACGAGGCACTGCGGGCCGACCTCAAGACCATGCAGCGCCTGGTCGGGGTGTTCAAGCAGCTCGCGCCGGGCGCCGACGTGCAGGGCGTGGTGGACGAGCTGATCGAGCGCACCGAAATGGAACTGGACTATCGGCTGGAGGCCGAGAATCAGCGCGCCTTCGCCAAGGCGTACCAGGACCACCCACACTTCGCGGTGCCACGCATCGTGGCCAGCGCGCCGAAGGTGGTGATCCAGGAGTGGATGCAGGGCACCCCGATGGCCGAGATCATCCGGCACGGCACCGTCGAGCAGCGCGACTTGATGGGCACCCGCCTGCTCGAGCTCACCTTCGACGCGCCGCGCCGGCTGGGGATGCTGCACGGCGACGCCCACCCCGGCAACTTCATGCTGCTGCCCGACGACCGCATGGGCGTGATCGACTTCGGCGCCGTCGCCGCGCTGCCCGACGGCCTGCCGATCGAACTCGGTATGAGCATCCGGTTGGCCCGCGACAAGAACTACGACGAGTTGTTGCCGACGATGGAGAAAGCCGGCTTCATCCAGAAGGGCCAGCAGGTGTCGGTGCGCGACATCGACGACATGCTGCGCCAGTACGTCGAACCCGTCGAGGTCGAGGTCTTCCACTACACCCGCAAGTGGCTGCAGAAGATGTCCGCCATCGAGATCGATCGGTCGGTGTCGCAGATCCGCACGGCCCGGCAGATGGATCTGCCGCCCAAGCTCGTCATCCCGATGCGGGTGATCATGTCGGTGGCTGCGATCCTGTGTCAGCTCGACGCCCACGTGCCGATCAAGGCGCTGTCCGAAGAACTGGTGCCCGGTTTCGCCGAACCCGACAACGCGGTCATCTAGCCGCTGCGCCCTAGGCGGCGGCTCCGTCGTCTTTACGCGGGCGTCCGCGGGGCCGTTTGAAGCTCAGGACCGAGCCGCGGTCGATGATCTCGCCGCCCCACACGCCCCAGGGCTCGGCCCGTTCCAGTGCGGCCGCCAGGCACTGGCGGCGGACCGGGCAGCCGGTGCACAGCGTCTTGGCCCGCTCGAGATCGGCCGGGGTGTCGGCGAACCACAGGTCGGGATCTCCGACGTGACACGGCAGGGATTGTCTGGGGACTGTCGGTGCCGACATGTCCTACCACCTACTTCCTGATCTGGGTTGGGCGTCCGTGGGGAGTGATCCGGACCAGGTCAGGAAGTTGTTTGCGGAACAACTATGGCCACGGATCCTGGTGACTTCGGGTCCGTGGCCATCTGGGGAGAAAACCGGGCTGGTGCTTAGCTTGCCTTCGGTGGGCCCCCGACTTGTACGGACGCGTCGGTCGCGGCGGCGGCGCGATGCTTACGCGCGGCCGCCGAGGCGGCGTGTGCGGCATGGGTGGTGGCAGCGTCGAACGCCGCGCGGGCCACGCCTACACCGAAAGCGTCGTTGATCATCGTGGCCACCCCCTTCCCGTAATGCCGACTTCCGTGGTGCCGAGTTGTGCGCTTCGAGGGTAAACGGTCAGCACCGATGACCACAACCGATTTTCTGACCTGCGGGTTTACCGGTCAGCGGCCGCGGACCAGCTCCAGCACATCGGGCCCGTACTGTTCCAGTTTGCGTGCGCCGATGCCCGGGATCGCGATCAGCGCCTCTTCGTCGTCGGGCAGCAGCTCGGCGATGGCGATCAGCGTGTTGTCGGTGAAGACGACGTAGGCGGGTACCTTCTGCTCCTTGGCGATGTCCAGCCGCCAAGCCTTGAGCCGCAGCAACAGGTCCTCGTCGATGTCGGCGGCGCAGGTCTCGCAGCGCCGCAGCATGACCGCCGCCGGGGTGGTCAGGTTGTTGTTGCAGATCCGGCAGCGGGTCGCGGTGCCGCGGGTGCGCCGAGACTTGTTGGGCGCCGCGTCGGCCCGCGCCTGGGGTGCGATGCCGTTGAGGAACCGCGACGGCTTGCGCCCCTGGCGCCCGCCCGGGCTGCGGGCCAGCGCCCAGCTGAGCGCCAAATGCGTTCTGGCCCTGGTGATTCCGACGTAGAGCAGCCGGCGTTCCTCCTCGACCGCTTCGCTTTCTGCGCCGTGCGCCAACGCGTGCGAGATGGGCAGCGTGCCGTCGGCCAACCCGACCAGGAACACCGCGTCCCACTCGAGCCCCTTGGCCGCGTGCAGCGACGCCAGCGCGACGCCTTGCACCACCGGTGCGTGCCGGGCGTCGGCGCGCATCCGGAGTTCGGCCATCAGCCCGGGCAAGTCGAGCTGCGGACGCTGGGCGACTTCGTCGTCCACCAGCTCTGCCAAGGCGGTCAGCGCTTCCCAGCGCTCGCGGGCCCGGGTGCCCACCGGTTCCTCCGCCGTCAGCCCCAGCGGTTCCAGCACCGCGCGCACCACGTCGGGCAACGGGCCCGCTGGGCCATGCTCAGAGCCGCGCTCGGCCGCCCGGTGCAGCGCCAGCAGGGCCTGCTTGATCTCCTGGCGGTTGAAGAACCCCTCGCCACCGCGAACCTGATAGGCGATGCCGGCCTCGGTCAGCGCCTCCTCGTAGATCTCCGATTGCGCGTTGACCCGGTACAGCACCGCGATCTCCGACGGCGGGGTGCCGGATTCGATGAGCCGCTTGATCGATTTGGCGACCGCGGCGGCCTCGGCCGGTTCGTCGGGATGCTCGGAGAACGACGGCGCCGGGCCCGGCGCGCGCTGGCCCACCAGGTGCAGCTTGCTGCCCGCGACGCGGCCGCGCGCCGCGGCGATCACCTGGTTGGCCAACGACACCACCTGCGGGGTGGAGCGGTAGTCGCGCTCCAGGCGCACCACGGTGGCGTCGGGGAACCGGCGGGAGAAGTCGAGCAGGAACCGCGGCGAGGCCCCGGTGAACGAATAGATGGTCTGGTTGGCGTCGCCCACCACGGTCAGGTCGTCGCGATCGCCCAGCCACGCCGTCAGCACCCGCTGCTGCAATGGCGTGACGTCCTGGTACTCGTCGACCACGAAGCAGCGGTAGCGATCCCGGAACTCCTCGGCCACGGCGGGATCATTTTCGATCGCGGCGGCGGTGTGCAGCAGCAGGTCGTCGAAATCGAGCAGGGTGACGTTGTCGCCGCGGGATTTGAGCGCTTCGTAGGCGGCGTAGACGGTGGCGACCCGCGCGGCGTCCAGCGGGATGTCGCGCGCCGCGGCGGCCACCGCGGCCGGGTATTCCTCCGGCCCGATCAGCGACGCCTTGGCCCACTCGATCTCGCCGGCCAGGTCGCGCACGTCGTCGGTGCTGGCGTTGATCCGGGCGCGGGCGGCCGCCCGGGCGACGACGGCGAATTTGCTGTCCAGCAGCTGCCAGCCGGTGTCGCCGACCACCCGCGGCCAGAAATACCGCAGCTGTCGGTGGGCGGCCGCGTGGAACGTCAGGGCCGAGACCGCGCCGACGGTGGTGTCCTCGCCCGCCGCGGCGTCGATCATCCGCAGCCTCGAGCGCATCTCCCCCGCCGCCCGCTGGGTGAACGTGACGGCCAGCACCTGGCCCGCCGCGACATGACCACTGGCGATCAACTGGGCGATGCGGTGCGTGATGGTGCGCGTCTTTCCCGTGCCGGCGCCGGCGAGCACGCAGACCGGGCCGCGGGGAGCCAGCACGGCTTCGCGCTGCTCGTCGTCCAGCCCGGCTGTCAAGGGATCGGCGACCGTCGGCATGGCGTCCATCTTGGCAGCGGTCGCCGACAAACCCGGCGCATCGCCACACCTTGATCGGCGGCCTGGCGTGTCGCCCCGGCGAGTCGCCGGATTCCGCGGTACCCCCGGCACGAAAATGCATCGTCGCCGGGCTACACCCGATCGCCCACTCCTCCGCATCCCACTTCACGGAATGCATCGTCGCCGGGCTACACCCGATCGCCCACTCCTCCGCATCCCGCGTCGCGGAATGCATCGTCGCCGGGCTACACCCAATCGCCCACTCCTCCGCATCCCGCGTCGCGGAATGCATCGTCGCCGGGCTACACCCAATCGCCCACTCCTCCGCATCCCGCGTCGCGGAATGCATCGTCGCCGGGCTACGTTAACCAGCTATGACCTCTGCCCCGCTCACCGTCTACACGACCTCCTGGTGTGGTTACTGCCACCGGCTCATGACGGTGCTCAAGTCCAACGGAATTCCCTACGAGGCGGTCGACATCGAGCACGACGCGGCGGCCGCTGATTTCGTCAGCTCGGTCAACGGCGGCAACAGGACGGTCCCGACGGTCAAGTTCGCCGACGGGTCGACGCTGACCAACCCGAGCGCCGCCGAGGTGAAGGCGAAGCTGGCCCAGACCGGGAGCTAGGCCCGCTCAGTCGATCGCGGCCCAGGATTCGATGATCACGCGGGCGATCGAGATCGACCCGGGCAGCAGCAGTTTCGACTCAGACGAGCTGGACCAGTCCCCCGCCGCGAGCGCGGCGCGCACCTCGTCGCGGGTGAACCAGGCCGCCTCGGCGATCTCGCCGTCGTTGAAGGAGAACTCTTCGGCCGGGTCGGCGACGGCGTGGAAACCGACCATCAGCGAGCGCGGGAACGGCCACGGCTGACTGCCCAGGTAGCGCACGTCGCGGACGGTCAGCCCGATCTCCTCGCGGATCTCGCGGGCGACGCACACCTCGAAAGACTCACCGGCCTCGACGAATCCGGCCAGCAGCGAGAACATCCGCTCCGGCCACACCGCCTGGCGGGCCAGCACCGCGCGGTCACCCCCGTCGTGGACCAGGCAGATCACCGCCGGGTCGATGCGCGGGAACTCCTCGCGACCGGTCACCGGGTTGATTCGTGCCCAACCCGCCCGGGCCGGCCGCGTCGGCGACCCGTCCTCGGGGCTGAAACGGGCCTTCTCATGCCAGTTCAGCAGCGCGACGGCCGCGGACACCAGCTGGCTGCTGGTGTCGTCGAAGATCGGGCCCAGGCTGCGCAGGTTCACCACCTCGGCGTGCGCGCCGGGATCGTCGGGGGCCTGCAGCGCGCCGCGGATGCCCCACACGTGCCGGCCGTCCTCCAGACGCCCCAGGAACACCGCCTCCGACGGCGGCTTGTCGCCGATTTCGGCGGCCGCGCCGAGCACCACCCGGCCGTTGGCGGCCAGCACCTGGTTGCGCGAATCCACCCGCAGCAGCGCCGCCTCCGCCCAGCCGGCGGTAGCGGCCTCGACATCGGTGCGCAGCTGATCGGCGCGGTCGGCGCCGACGCGCGACAGCAACGGGACGCTGCGCAGCTGAAAGTCCGCGATCGCCATCAGTGGTCGGCGTTTCGGATGTAGAGCAATCGGTCGTTGACCTCGATCGCATCCACCTCGGGCGCGCCGATGCGCAGCAGGTGGCCGTCGCGCACCACTCCGAGCACGATGTCGCGCAGGTGCCGCGGCGATCCGCCGACTTCGGTCTGCTCCACTTCTCGCTCGGCGATGGCCAGCCCGGCGTCGGGGGTCAGCAGGTCCTCGATCATGTCCACGACGCTGGGCGTGGTGGTGGCCAGCCCCAGGAGCCGGCCGGCGGTGGCCGAGGAGACCACCACCGAGTCGGCGCCGGACTGCTGCAGCAGGTGCTGATTCTCGGTCTCCCGGATCGAGGCGACGATCTTGGCGTTGGGTGCCAGCTCGCGCGCCGTCAGCGTCACCAGCACCGCGGTGTCGTCGCGGCTGGTGGCGACCACGATGGATGCCGCATGCTGGGCGCCGGCCAGCCGCAGCACATCGGCTTTGGTGGCGTCGCCGTGCAGGGTGACCAGGCCCGCGCTCTCGGCGTGCTCGAGCGTGCCCCGATCGGTGTCGACGACGACGACCTCGGCCTGGGCGGTCTCGTCACCGAGGATGGCGGCGACCGCCGTCTTTCCCTTGGTGCCGTAGCCGATCACGATGGTGTGGTTGCGCACTCTGCTCCTCCAACGCTGAATCTTCCACCCTTGGCGAGACCGCTCGGAGAGCACTTCGAGCGTGGTGCCGACCAGCACGGCCAGGAACGCGATCCGCAACGCGGTGAAGATCAGGGTGTGCACCAGGCGCGCGGTTTCGGTGTACGGCGTGATGTCGCCGTAACCGGTCGTCGACAGGGAGACCGCGGAGAAGTACACGCAGTCCAGAAACGTCAGCGGTTGGTTGCGCACGTCGCGGTAACCGGTGCGGTCCAGGTAGACGATGACCGCCGCGGCCAGCAGCACCACCAGCGCGATGGCCAGGCGACGGGTGATGACGCGGATCGGGCTCGCATGGTCCTCGGGGATGCGCACCACGCCGATCAGCTGGTGACCGCGCTGAGTGGTCAGGGTTTCGTCCAGACCGCTCAGCTTTCGGGACCTACCGTTGCCCACGGCGGCCCGTCACCGGCTGCACTTCTGCGCACGAGACACGCACGGGTCTTATGTAACCACGGCCACAGCGTCCCCAATACTCGGGCGGCGCAGGTCACACCCCGACGCGGCGGGCGCCGCCGGGATCCGACAGTAGGTCGGCGACCTCGGCGTCGCTCGGCAGCTCGTCGGGAACCACCGTGGCGCCGGCGCGCACGTAATAGAAGGCGGTGCGCACCGACGATTCGGGGACGCCGGCCAGCGCCGCCCAAGCCGAGCGATACACCGCGAGCTGAACGGCGGCCTGCCGCATCGCCTCCGGCCCGTGCGGCGGTTCACCGGTTTTCCAGTCGACCACGGTGGCCCCGCCATCGGGGTCGGCGAAGACCGCGTCGATGCGCCCTCGCACCAGCGTGTCACCGATCGGCATTTCGAACGGCACCTCCACGGCGACGGGAGTCCTTGCGGCCCAGGGCGATTCGGTGAACGCCCGCTGTAAGGCGGCCAGTTCCGCGCTGTCGCCGACGCCGGAATCCGCCGCGCCGGGCAGGTCACCCAGATCGAACAGGCACTCGGCGCCGTAGAACTTCTGCACCCATGCGTGAAAGGCATTGCCCAGCAACGCATGCGGTTCTGGACGCGACGGCAGCCGATGCCTCAGGCGCTGCGCCGTGCCCGCCGGGTCGCGCGCCAGGCCGACCAGGGAACTGACCGACAATTGGCCGGGCAGGGCGAGCGGCGGCGGCCGCACCAACCGGGCACGCTCGGCCAGCAGGGCATCGACATCGGCGGCCCAGCCGTCCACGTCGAGCCCGGTTTCGGTCGCACCGGCGCGCAGCGCCTGAGCCACCAGCGCCGCCCCGCGCTCGACGTCGTTGCGTCGCTCGGCTAGCGGGTCGGGTGGCCACA